>JABDRC010000286.1 GCA_013041945.1 Halobacteria archaeon | reverse complement strand
GTTTCAGGTTTTACCCTGATCGAGGTGATGGTCGTGGTCGTCATCCTCGGCATCCTGGCCGCGGTCCTGGTACCGAAGGTCATGGACCGGCCGGAGCAGGCCCGCAAGACCAAGGCCCGCCAGGATATCCGCTCACTGGAGGCGGCGCTGAATCTGTACAAGCTCGATAACTTTACCTACCCGACCACCGACCAGGGGCTGGAGGCGCTGGTCAGCAAGCCGGCCTCGCCGGAGCCGCCCAACTGGAAAGAGGGCGGGTATCTCGATCGTCTGCCGCTCGATCCCTGGAGACAACCCTACCTGTACCTGACTCCGGGTCAGCATGGTTCCATCGACATATTCTCGCTGGGTCCGGACCAGCAGCCCAGCGATGACGATATCGGCAACTGGAACATGCAATAGACACCTGATGCGTGCTCATCCGGCAGTGCCTGCCGGCGTTGCCGCAGGCTTCACCCTGCTTGAACTGATGGTCGTGCTGGTCCTCGTCGGGATTATTTTCACGTTTGCCATGCTGTCATTCGGCGGCGACGACATTGCCGAGATGATGGAAGAGGAAACGCGCCGGCTGGAAACACTGATCAGGCTGGCCGCCGACGAGTCCGTTATTCGCGGCCAGGAACTGGCGATCCGCTTTACCGGTGAGGGCTACGAGTTCATGGAACTGCAGGAAACCGGCTGGCAGGTACCCGAAAATGACCGCTTGCTGCGGGCCCACACCCTTCCGCCGGAGGTGCAGGTGCGGCTGCAGGTCGAGGGCGATGCGCCCGTATTCCCCGATCAGCAGAGCGACGAGAATGCCGTCACGCCGCAGGTGTTCATTCTTTCCAGCGGGGAAGTGACGCCGTTCACCGCCGTGTTCGAATCGCGGCAGAGTCCCGCGCAGTTCCACCTGGACGTCACGGTGATGGGTGAAATCAATATGGAGCGCGCACAGACATTGTGATGCAAGGCAACCGCGGATTCACACTGCTGGAAATCCTGATCGCCCTGGCCGTGCTGGCGGTTGCCATGGGTGCGATCATCAAGGCGAGCAGCGACTTTACCGGCAGCCACGCCCACCTGCAGACGCGTACCCTGGCAAACTGGGTCGCGCGCAATGTGCTGGTGGAATTCCAGGTCAACGGTGAATGGCCGCGTGTCGGTGAGCGCAAGGGCACCATGGAGATGGGCCACAGCGAGTGGGACTGGCTGGCCACGATCTCGCAGACGGAAGAGGCGGAATTGCGCCGCATCGACGTGGAAGTCAGGCCGGCCGACAGCGACAGCGAGAGTCCGCTGACTACCCTCAGCGGTTTTCTGCGCCAGGCGGGCACTTCGTGAACGGATCCGCGCACCGGCGGGCAAGCGGGTTTACCCTGCTGGAACTGCTGATTGCGCTGGCTATCTTCGGCCTGCTGTCGGTGATGTCCTATAGCGGACTTAAATCCGTGCTGGACCAGCATGCCGGCACGGATGAGGCGGCAGACCGGCTGGGTGAATTACAGAAGCTCTACCTGGTCATGCAGCGCGACATCGAGCAGATCGTGCCGCGCCCGGTGCGCAGTGAATACGGCAACCGGTTGCCGGCGCTGGACGGCAGCGAGGAGCTGCAGTTTACCCGGGGCGGCTGGAGCAATCCGCTGCAACGCCCCCGCAGCAGTCTGCAGCGCGTCGGCTATGCCTTCCAGGACGATGAACTGGTGCGCTATACCTGGCGTGTGCTGGACCGGGCGCAGGACAGCCTGCCGCTGCAGCAACCGCTGACCGCGGCGATCAGCGACATGTCGATCCGTTATCTGTCGACCGATGATGAGTGGCTTGTAAACTGGCCGCCGGATGATACCGGCGGTGCGCAGCCTGTCCCCGGCGGCCAGCCTGCCGCACAACTGTCCATGCTGCCGAAGGTCGTCGAGGTGACCCTGGAGCACGATCATCTGGGCGAACTGGTCTGGCTGTTCCGGTTGCCGCTATGAGTAAAGTGCACAACACCCCGACGGCCTGCCGCCATGAGCGCGGCGTCGCGCTGGTCACCGCGCTGCTGGTGGTCGCACTGGCCACGACCGCCGCCGTGGCGATGGCAACGCGCCTGCATGTCGACCTGCGCCGCGCCGGCAACCTGTTGCACGGGGAGCAGGCCTATGCCTATGCGCTGGCCGCGGAAAGCTGGGCGCAGGTGATCCTCAGGCGTGATGCCGGTGACAACCAGGTCGATTCATTCGAGGATGACTGGGCGACGTCCCTGCCCCCGATCGCGGTGGAGGGCGGCCTGGTCGACGGCGAGGTCTATGACCTGCAGGGCCGGTTCAATGTCAACAACCTGGTCACGGATACCGGCACGATGGACCAGTCCGGCCTGGATTACTACCGGCAGCTGCTCGAACGGCTGGGGCTCGACCAGACACTGGCAACGGCCCTGCTGGACTGGCTCGACAGCGATATCAACGCGACCTTTCCCGGTGGTGTCGAGGACGAGGACTACCTGCTGGCCGACCCGCCCTACCGGGCGGCCAACCGGCGGCTGGTCGACATCTCGGAACTGCGCCTGGTGCAGGGCTACACCGCCGAGGTCATCGCACTGCTGGCGCCGCACGTGACCGCGCTACCCCGGACAACGAAGATCAATGTCAACACGGCCACGCCCGTGGTCCTGCTTGCCCTGCACGAGGACCTCGAAGCCAGGGCAATCGAGGACCTCGTGGAGGCCCGTGAACAGCAGATCTATGAAACAGTAAACGATTTCCTGGCGGAGGATGCCCTGGCGGGGCTGCAGCTGCCGGTCGAGGTCAGTGTCCAGAGCGAATGGTTCCTGGTCCTGACGGACGTGGTCGTCGGTGGCGGCCGGGCACGACTGCAGAGTCTTATACACCGCGAGGATAAGGCAACGCAGGTGATCATGCGCACGCGCGCCCGGCACTACCTGTTACCGCCGCCAGCCGCCGGGTAGGCGGGTGCTGATTCAATGTTGAACCCGTCACTGCGTTCCTCGCAATGACGGGATCCATGGAGTCGCCCGGCTTGCCCGGACGTAATGATTATGCGGCACGCGCCGACAAATCAGGGGATGATATCTGCTAGGATAGCCGCCACGATGGAGAAAGGTCCCGAGAATGCGTAACACGCTGTTATTGAGGGCGGATTCAGTCCCGGCGGACAAGTGGCGCTGGCTGCGGATGGGCCCGGAGGGTGTGCCGGAGGGCAGTATCCATGTCGGCTCATTGCGCAATGCCGCCGCAGAGGCCGCCGGGCTGCGTGCCGTGGTGCTGGTGCCCGGCACCGACTGCCTGCTGACGCAGGTCCGCATCCCGGGCCACAACCGCCGCAAGCTGCTGCGCGCGGTGCCCTATGCGCTCGAGGACCAGTTGAGTGACGAGGTGGAGCAACTGCACTTCGCCGTCGGCGAGCAGGCCCCGGATGAACAGTGGCCGGTCGCCGTGATCAGTCGTGAATACCTGGCGTCTCTGCTGGAAATGCTCGCGGATGCCGGCCTCGATGTGCAGCAGGTGATCCCGGAAATCCTGACCATCCCCTACAACGAGGGTGAAATCAGCGTGCTGGTCAGCCGGGATATCGCCCTGGTGAGGACCGGTGCGGCCGGCGGCTTTGCCGTTGACAGTGAAAATCTCGGCGTGCTGCTGGCTGCGCAGCCGCGTGAGGACGACCAGCCTGCCCCGCTGGTGCATATGTACGTCAACCAGGACAGCCAGACCCCGGATACCAGCGACTACGACGGCCAGGTCAACGTCGAGACCTTCACGGCCAACCCGCTGGGCATCTTCGTGCAGGGACTGGGCGCCAGGCCGCTCAACCTCCTGCAGGGTGACTTCAGCCGCGCGGGGGAATGGTCGCGTGTCCTGAAGCCCTGGCGTGCGACGGCCGCCCTGCTGCTGGCAGGCGTGCTGGTGAGTTTTTTCGTGACGGGCATCGACTACTACCGGCTCAGCAGGGAAAGCGAGCGGTTGCAGGCAAGGATAGAGGAGACCTTCCGCAAGGCCATGCCCGGTACCCAGCGGGTGATCAATCCGCGCGTGCAAATGCAGCAGGAACTCGACCGCCTGCAGGGCGGAAAGTCGGGCGGCGGATTTCTCGTGCTGCTGGGCAAGACCGGTGCCGTGCTGAAGGATGTCTCCGGCGTGGAGATCGGCGGTGTCTCGTTCCGGGCCGGCCGGTTCGATCTCGACATCAAGGTCGACAACCTGCAATCGCTGGACACCATCAAGCAGTCGCTGGCCGGTACCGGGGGTCTTGAGGTCGAGATCCAGTCGGCGACCACGGGCAAGGATCAGCGCGTGCAGGGACGCCTGCGCATCCAGAGGGCGGACACATGAAGGAATGGTTCCTGGGCCTGGGCTCGCGCGAGCAGATGATGGTGGGTGCCGGTGCCGGCATGCTGGTGCTCTTGCTCATCTATGCCCTGGTCTGGGCGCCGCTGGCCGGTGGTTATGACACCATGAAGACGCGTGTCAGCGCCCAGCGGGACACGGCCGCATGGGTGGATGGGGGCGCGCAGACGCTGCAGCAGCTGAAACGGCGTGGCCCCGCGGCACGCGGCCTCGGCGGCAAGTCACTGCTTGCCATGGCCGACAGTACGGCGCGTTCGAACGGGCTCGGGCCGTCCCTCAAGCGGGTCGAACCGGAGGGCAGCCGCAATGTGCGCGTGTGGCTGGAGGATGCCTCGTTCGACCTGGTCGTGAAATGGCTCGCCACGCTGAGTACCAGCTATGGCATTGAGACAGACACTGCGACGATGGAGCGGATACCGGATGTGGCCGGCAAGATCAATGCACGCCTGACGCTGCAGGCACCCGGCACGTGAAACCCGCCTGGCGTTACCTGGCTGTCGGGGCGGCGGCCTATTTGCTGATTCTCGTGGCAGGATTTCCGGCCGGTTATGTCCGCGGTACGCTGCAGGAGGCACTGCCCGGTCTGCAGCTGGGTGACGTCAGTGGCACGGTGTTTTCCGGTCATTCCTCCAGGGCAATTTATCAGGGCATCGATCTCGGCAGGATCGACTGGCATTTTCGCCCGCTGGCACTGCTGTTGCTGCGGCTGGAATATCACCTCGAATTTTCCCACCCGGACAACAGCGGGCAGGTCAATATCGGTATTCGCCCGGGCGGTGACGTGCACGGTCACGCGCTGGACATGCAGCTGGTGCCGGACCGCCTGGTCAACCGCTTCTCGCCCGTGAGCATACAATCCAGCGGCTCGCTGAACCTGGTGCTGGACAGCTTTGAAGTCGCCGGCGAACAATTGCGTGCCGTGACCGGGACAGCGGCATGGAGCGATGCGGCCATCGATTCGCCGGTGATCCTGCCGCTGGGCGAGATCGGGCTGACACTGGAAAGTCGTGCAGACACGCTGGTGGCGGCGGTCACCCGCGGCGGCGAGCTGGGACTGTCCGGCGAGATATTACTGCAGCCCGGCAATCGTTATACAGTGGACCTGTTGCTGCGCCCGGAGGCCGGCATCGGCAGCGATACGCGTGAACTGCTCGCGGCCGCAATGCAGCCGCATTCCTCCGGTGGATATCAGCTGAAGACGAGCGGTCGTTTCTAGCCGGCCATACAGGAATTTGTAGTGACATGGACAGGCTGAATTTATCGTTGCCGGCACAGCATGACTACACCGATCCGACGGTAGAGCTCGAGCCGGCGCGCCTGCAGGCCTGGTTGTCCGACCTGCCGCTGATGAACGTGGTGGAAACGGTCCGCCTCGTCAGTGGTGCACTGACGGCGCTGAACGAGCAGAAGCTCGAGACGGAGGTGCGGTTTCACTGTCTCGAGGCCTACCGGCCGACCGTGCTGCAGCTGTTCGAGACCGTGGATCCCCTGCACATCCGGCAGCTCACCATGTCCAGGTCGCAGCGGCATGCCACCACGGCCGCCGCCGCGGGACTGTTCGACAGCCTGGCCAGCGGCTACAAGTTGAT
>JABDRC010000020.1 GCA_013041945.1 Halobacteria archaeon | reverse complement strand
GACCGGAATGAATCACCTGATCAAGGATGGTTTCGCAAAAATCCTGGCGTTCGTCTGGGATGACGACCTGCGCCGTCTGGCAGGCCCGCGCCGCGTTGTGGTGTTCGTTTTGCGCGTCACGCACATGCTGTTCAAGGAGCTGCTCGGCGGTCAACTGAACCTGCGCGCCATGAGCCTGGTCTATACCACCCTGCTGTCGATCGTCCCGCTGCTGGCGGTCAGTTTCTCGGTCCTGAAAGGCTTCGGCTACCATGAGCGGCTGGAGAGCTATCTGTTCGACATCATGTTCGAGCCGCTTGGTCCGAGCGGTAACGAGGTTGCAGAAACGATCATTGGCTTTGTAGCGAACGTCAAGGTCGGCATGCTGGGCTCGCTTGGTTTCGCCTTGCTGATTTATACCGTTGTTGCACTTGTGCAAAAGATCGAGGCGGCATTCAACTTCGTCTGGCAGATCGACCGGCTGCGCTCGATGTCGCAGCGGTTCAGCAATTACCTGAGCGTCATCACCATCGGGCCGGTACTGGTCTTCAGTGCGGTCGGCATCGGGGCGACCATGCTCAATACCGATATCGCACGGAAGCTGGTATCAGTCGAGCCGTTCGGGACACTGATGCTGTATGCCGGCAATCTGGCCCCCTATGTGCTGATCAGTCTGGCATTTACCTTTGTTTATATCCTGATTCCGAATACTCGCGTTGAATTCCGTGCGGCACTGATTGGTGGTGTCATCGCCGGGGTGCTGTGGAAGATAACCGGCTGGGGTTTCGCGACGTTCATTGTCTCCTCGGCCAAGTATGCAGCCATCTATTCGAGTTTTGCCATCCTGATCCTGCTGCTGATCTGGATGTATCTCAGCTGGCTGATCCTGCTGGTGGGATCGCAGATTGCCTATTTCGTGCAGAATCCCAGGTTCATGACCCTGCACCGGGTGGAGTTTGTGCTCAGTAATCGCCTGCGCGAACAGCTGGCGCTGCAGATCATGTATCTGGTCGGCTACAACCACTTGCACAGGCGTGATCCCTGGCAACTCGATCAGTTGATTAAATTTCTCGATCTGCCGGATGAACCGGTCAGCCGCATGATCAAGCTGCTGGTCCGCACCAACTACCTGATGGAAATCGATGCTGAATCAGGCACCACCTATCTGCCAGTGTACGATATCGACACGCTGCGGCTGGCGGATATCCTGTCCGCGGTGCGGAGAGGCGGGGAGAGCCGTTTCCTCAGTGTCAGCCAGCTCAAGCCTGTGAAAGCGGTCGACGACCTGATGGCGGAGACGTGTGCGGCAACCGAGGGTGCACTCGGCGAGCGTACCCTGAAGGACCTGATTCTGTCGGCGGATGGCGAACCCGGGGTTGCCGATACACTACCGATTGTGCGGGGTTAGCAGGCGTGGATTCGCCTGCTGGTCAGGGCGTCGTTTGCAGGCCGAGTGTCTGGTAGTCTGACTGTTCTGCGGGACTGATGCTTAGCCAGCGAGGCAGGCGGGTCTGCAGGGCACGGTACAGCCCGCCGGAGTGCTCTGTACGACAACCGGTCAGTCCGGGCTGCTGGCTGATCCGGTAATACCATGCCGGGTAGGCACCCATGCTGGCCGGTGTCCTGGCTGCAACCGGCCCGTGTTTTTCCACGATCATCCCGCTGCTCACACGGCCTCCATCGCACATGTCGTGACTCACTTGCGCGCGGGCATTATTCAGCGATATGTGGGTCATGGCTTCCGCCACGGTGGCGGTCTGGGCCTGTTCGAGTGGTATCCAGGCGATGTAATGGTCAAGGCCGGGCATGGTCGGCGGCAAGGATGCTGCATTCACCATCCCGAGGGGCTGTATGGCGGCTGGCTGGCTGGCGCAGGCGTACAGTGCAGTACTTGCAATCAGCAGTAAGAGTACCTTAACCGATTGATTCATAATATTTTATCCTAATACCGGTAACTGCTGATATAATGATCATGCTGCACTGTGACTTGTATTCAAGTCTAGGCAGGGTCCCGTTGACAAACCGTGAACCAGGTGGTTTTTTCGGGTATTAAATCCCGCTTGATATTGCAGGTTTTTATATGCAGGCAAGTCCGCTTCAATACCGCCAGACGGCTGTCGAACAATGTGTTGAATACCTGTGTGAGCAGGGTTGCGCGCAAGTGTCAGGCTATATCGAGGCACTGCAGAACAACCATGAATTGCCAGAACTGGCCCGGCTCAGTAATGAAGAGCGCCTGGCCGTACTAGCGGAACTGACAGCCGTCATGTCCGTCTATGCCGGCAAGTGCAGTCGCTGAAGTTTTACCAGGCGTCGTTTGAGGTCAGGACCCGGGGACGTGGCAGCCTCCAGGTAACCGATACTCTCCAGCAGCATGTCGCCGGCTCAGGCATCAGTCAGGGCCTCTGTCACGTGTTTCTTCACCACACCAGTGCTTCGCTGGTTTTATGCGAAAATGCCGACCCCGCTGTACGCACCGACATGGAACGCTTCATGCTGCGACTGGCGCCGGATGGCGATCCGCTGTTCGAGCATGTCGCGGAAGGGCCGGACGATATGCCGGCCCACATTCGCACGCTGCTGACACATACGGACCTGACACTGCCAGTCGGTAATGGCCATTGCAGCCTGGGGACCTGGCAGGGTGTCTATCTATGGGAACACCGGCAGCAGGGCCACCGGCGTCAGATCACGGTTTCGGTAACCGGCGTATAGCGGCTAGTGCTGAAGGGTATTGTCCTTGCCGGCGTTCACTTCCATGTCCGGGATGCGCGGTGATTCGCCCAGCAACTCGTCGATGTCGCTTCTGATTTTTGCCAGTTCTTCCATCTCATCGTAGTCGCCGTCGATGCCGGTCTCCTGATCGCTGCTGTCCGTGACCCGCGCCGCGCCAGTGTGGTGCAGTGCGGCAGCCTCGTTGTCAGCGCAAAGATGCTGGGCGCCGCTGGCGAGATGCTCGTACACGGAACGGTAGCTCTGGGTCATTTCCTGCACCAGCTCCGAGGTGCGCATGAAGTGATGCGTTACCTGGTCCCGGTAGCCCCTGAAATCATCGGTCAGCTCGTTCAGCTCCATCTGCAGCTGATGTGTGCGGTTGTTCCTCGCCACGATTGTGTAGGTCAGGATGCAGCCGATGACCGTACCCAGCAGAAAACTCAACAGTCCGATGGCCCAAAAAGAGGTAGATCCGTCCAGCGCTATCATGGCGTGTCCCCGTGTGAGTGTGCTTCAGGCTGGCGCTATTGTACTGGATTCGCCGGCAATGACATATAGCAGGAACGATCTGTTAACAATCTGTTTCATGCCTTCCCGCCGGATTCAACCAGGGCGTGAACCGGCAGACGGGCGTGGCCCGAAAATGGCACTGCCGACGCGAACCATGGTTGCACCTTCTTCGATTGCGGTTTCGAAATCGTCACTCATGCCCATGGAAAGTTCTGTGAAATAACGGGCACCGAAGCGGTCAGCGCAGTCCGCCGCAAGTTCCCTGAGTGCAATGAATTCTGCACGGCGCTGGTGCTCTGTTGCCCTGCGCTGGCCGATAGTCATCAAACCGCACAACTCGATACCCGGATGACCGGCCTGCAGCAGGTCCTCGGTCACACCGTACACGGCATCAGGCACAAGGCCGAACTTGTCAGGGTCACGGGCTACGTTGACCTGCAGCAGGACGCGCAGTGGCCCGGCCGCGTCAGGCCTGCTGTCGGAGAGCCTTTTTGCGAGCCTGATGCTGTCGAGCGTATGCAGCCAGTCGAAATGCCCGGCCACGGCCTTTGCCTTGTTTGACTGCAGGTGGCCGATAAAATGCCAGTCGGTACCGGGTGCGTCGATCAGCGCCTGCCTGGTGGCGGCATCCTGCACGGCATTTTCGCCGAAGCTTTGCTGTCCGGCAGCGATAGCGGCGACAACGCTCCGGGCGGGCATCTGTTTGGAGACGGCAATCAGGCGAATTTCGGCGGCGTCGCGACCGGCCGCACTGGCTGCGCCCTGTATGCGTTCCCTGACGGACCGTATATTGCCGGCGATGGCGTCCGCTGACAGGCTCATGTGGCTGCCCGCATCGCAGTCACGCAACCAGGTTGCGCGGTCTGTTGTCGAGGAAGGCGCTGATATTTGCGGCCAGTTCCCCGATCAGCCTCTGCCGCGCATGCCGTCCGGCCCAGGCAATATGCGGCGTCACGACCAGGTTCGGCAACTGCTCGTCCAGCAGCGGGTTGCCGGAGACGGGCGGCTCCGTCGTCAGGACATCGACGGCGGCCCCCGCGATTTCACCCGATTTCAGCGCCTGCATCAGGTCCGCCTCGTTGACGATGCCGCCGCGTGCCGTATTGACCAGGATGGCGCCGGTGCGCATTTTACTGAATGCCTCCAGGGTGAGCAGGTTCTCCGTTGCAGGCGTCAGCGGGCAATGCAGGCTGATCACATCCGCCTGCGCAAGCAGCTGATCGAACGCAATCCGGCCGGGTCGTACGGCTGCGCCGGCCCGCTCCGCAATCAGCACCTGCATGCCGAATGCGCCCCCCATGTCCGCGACAGCCTTGCCGAGTTCGCCATAACCGATGATACCGAGCGTCTTTCCCGACAGTTCGCTGAACGGGAAGTCGAGCATACTGAAGCGCGTCGCACACCCCCACCGGCCCTGTACGACTGCCGTTGTATGCTCTGCCAGCCTGCGCTGCAGGGCGAGAATCACCATGAAGACATGCTCAACCACCGAGGTGGTGGCGTAGGCCTGTACATTGCAAACTGCAATGTTCCCGGCGCGTGCTGCATCCAGGTCGACATTGTTGGTGCCGGTAGCCGCGATACAAATCAGCCTGAGCCTGCCGGCAGCCGCGATCGCATCCCTGTCCAGTGCTGCCTTGTTGCTAACAACGATATCCGCATCGCGGATCGCAGCTGCGATATCCACCGGGGCCGTCAGTCCGCTGAATGTCCAGCTGTCCAGCGTGGCACGCAGCGGGTCCATATCCAGGTCACCGTCGGTAACGGTACTCACATCGAGGAAAATGCCGTGCATGGGGTGTCAGGCGGCCGTCAGTCAAGGCCAAGCATGTCCTTTTTCAGCGATTTGGTGACCGGGCTGCGACCAAGCCAGATCTTCAGCAGGGCACGAAAAAAGTCGTTGCCAGGCACCACGCCGCGCCACTCGCCGTTGATGCGCACCTCGGTACCGGTACCCGGCCGGTAGCCGATGCGAATAATGTCACCCTTGCGCAAGGCCGTGAACATCCCGTTGAACTCGTCCAGTTGCGGCCGCAGCGATTCCAGTTCGCTGCGATCGAGGTTTGCCTTCAGTCCGTCTTCCCAGCCACCGGTAATCTTGTCCTTGCTGATCTCGCTGTGGAGGATATGCATGTCAACGCCTGCCGGGCCATCGTCGCTGATTATGGTCTCCGCATCGGTGCTTTTTGCCGGGAGGTACAGGGCACCGACATAAACACTGATGAAAAATTTCTTGCGTATGCCCGCACCATTAAGCTGCAGGGTGGTCTCGCTACCCTGCAACACGATCGATTCAGGGACCTCGATGCCGCCGACATCCATGGCGGCAACGTGCTGGCTGGCAACCAGCATGCAGAGTGCAAACAGTCCTGGCAGTTTTCTCATGGCAGTCTCCTTGTTAAGTTTCTGTTTCAGGGCTTCCTGCGGGGGTGGCGAATAATGTTTTCCACGTGTACCGGGAAGGTTCTTTCCTGCAGATCATTGAAGTACCGTTCCAGTGTCAGCCTGACCACCGGGAAGGCCAGCTCATCCCAGGGGACCTCGCTTTCCTCGAACAACCCGACTTCCAGGCTTTCATCACCCGGGCCGAACTGGTTGTTTGCAAGTTGTGCGCGAAACATCATGTAGACCTGATTGATATGCGGAATACTGAATACACCATACAGTGAGAGGTCGTCGACCTCGGCACAGGCTTCTTCCATGGTTTCGCGCGCAGCGGCCTGCTCGGTGGACTCCCCGTTTTCCATGAATCCGGCCGGCAGGGTCCACAGGCCATGACGCGGCTCGATGGCACGTCGGCACAGCAGCAGGCGATCGTCCTGTACCGGTATGCAGCCGGCCACGATTTTTGGGTTCTGGTAATGGATCGTCTTGCACGACTCGCACACATGCCGGGTTCGCGAATCCCCGGCGGGTATCTTCTCGATGACCTGTTGGCCGCAATTGCTGCAAAAAATCATGATAATTCGGGAAACGGGATACCTGGTGTAAAAACGATGTGCTCTCCATAGTATATTACCTGCAAATTGGACACTAATCCGGGAGAACACGTTCAATTCAGGGCTGCTCATGGAACCCTTCTACGAATCAGGTTCGCTGCGTTTTTCCTGCACCCGTTGTGGCAAGTGCTGCGAGACAGCCGGTGAATACTATGTGTTTCTGTCGGCGCATGAGGCAGAGCTGATTCGCCGCTTTCTGGACCTGTCGCCCGCCTGGTTCAGGCGGCGTTATCTGTCTCGCCTGGAGGACGGGGCGCTGGTACTGGCAGCCGGTCGTGACGAGCGCTGCGTCTTTCTCGATCGGGAAGGGCGTTGCAGGATTTATGCGGCGCGACCGGTACAGTGCCGGACATACCCGTTCTGGCCGGAAGTGGTCAACACCCGGCGCAACTGGCGGCGGGAGGCGCGGCGTTGCGAAGGGATCGATGACGGGCCGATCGTATCGAGGCGTGCCATACGCCGGGCAATCAGACTGTGCCGGGATCAGGCGGAGTGACGGCTACGGGTTCGAATACCCCGAGTATTTGTCCGCCGGTTGGTGCATGTGGATCATGGTACAGGCCTGCCGGCTGCATGCTGCTGGCGGGTGACAATAGCGGTCCCTCCAGCAGGGTGTCATATTCGCTGCCGCCCAGCAGCTGGCAGGCCATCGTCAGGTAGAGCCGGTTCACAACCCGCGCCTCGAGCAGGGTGTGAAACACCCACGGGCCGGCGATGGCATAGATGCTCCGGTAGCCCTCCGCGGCCAGCAGGTCGATCATCCGTTTCCCCTCGACCTGGTGGCCGGTGCCCGCCGGCATCACTGTGACGCCGTTGCTTTCAAGCAGCTGAACTCGTTCAGGGTCGGCCTGTTCTCCGGTGAAAATATAGAGCTTGCGCTTATGGTACGGCGCCAGGCTTTGCAGGGGTATGTCCAGGCTGGCACTCATGATTGCGATATCAGGTTGTGCAGCCAGTCCCTGTTCCTGTCGCCACTGGTGGATGTCCGCGTAGTCGGGCTGGCTGCTGACCGGCAGCTTGTCCTGGGCCTCGCCGGCAATGCTCTGGCGAAAGTAACGGCCGCTGGTAATCAGGATATCAGCCTGTCCGGCAAGTTCCTGGTACAGGCGCCAGTCGCGCGGATTGGTGATGGTGGGAGGAACCTCATGTGACTGGCGGTGTTCGCCCGCCAGTGCAATGCGTCCGTCAAGGGAGGTGATGAAATTGCTGTAGACGAAAGGCTGCCTGTTGTCACCGCGTTTATGCAGATGGTGGTCGAGGTACAGTCCTGCCAGCGGTACATCCTGTTGCGGGGCGGGAATCAGTCTTGTCAGGGGTCTGTGCATACCGTGGCAGGTCGTGGTGCCTGAAAGGGTAAAGTATAAAAGAGAAACGGGGCCATGTGGCCCCGTTCGTGTCTTGTTCGTTTAATGACGTATCAGCTGTTTTCCTGGTAGTCCTCGATGGCTGCCTTGATAGCATCCTCGGCCAGTACCGAACAGTGGATCTTGACCGGCGGGAGCGCGAGCTCCTCGGCAATATCCGTGTTTTTGATGGCACGCGCCTCATCCAGCGACTTGCCCTTCACCCACTCGGTCAACAGCGAACTGGACGCAATCGCGGAACCGCAGCCGTACGTCTTGAATTTCGCATCCTCGATAATGCCATCGTCGCGGACCTTGATCTGCAGGCGCATCACATCACCGCATGCGGGTGCGCCCACCATGCCGGTTCCCACGCTCTTGTCGCCCTTTTCGAACGACCCGACATTACGCGGGTTTTCGTAATGATCCAGAACTTTTTCGCTATAAGCCATTTTTACTTCTCCGAAAAATAATGTGGTAGCAGTTAACGATCATGCAGCAGTTTGCTTCAAGCCGGAACCGAGCTCTGTTTCCTTGGCCTCTCCGCTGAACGAGGCGACAGCCTCATCAAGCGTGATGCTGTCGAGGTAATCGTAAATCCGGTTGCTCAAATGCATCCACATCTGGCCGCCTGCAGGGATTTCACCCTGGGTATGGGGTTGCTCTTCACGGCGACTCACGTCATCCACGGTGGCGAGAATGTTGGCTATGGTGATTTCCCCGGCCGGACGCGCCAGGCAGTAGCCGCCTCCCGGGCCACGCATACCCGTGACCAGTCCATGCTGACGCAGACGCGCGAACAACTGCTCCAGGTAGGAAATGGAGATCGACTGCTGCGCAGAGATGTCCGCGAGCGTCACCGGCCCCTTGTTGTGTTGTAATGCCAGTTCCATCATCGCGGTCACAGCATGACGGCCTTTGGTTGATAACTTCATGTCAAACCCCAGTGGATACGGCAAAGCGTGTATGCAATCGGGTGTCCAGTCCGTATCCGAGTACCAGGACACATTTGATGCGGCCCCGGAAAAACTCCGGACAGCGCCGCTGTTCTATCGTCATCATAATAGTAATGGTTGAGTCTTTTAGTCAAGAATTTCAGACTGCCCCACATTGAGCGAATGGCTTATAAATGCAATAGTATCAATGTTTTATTATACCTCTATCCTCATAGGGATATATTTGGGTACCCGCTCGCGGGTGCCTGCGGTGCGAATCCCGCAACCGGCCGCGCAGCATTCTGAAAAGCAGAATTTCAATTGAATACATTGGCTTGTGAATGCAATCCGTTTTCCGGGTTTGAGACAGGCCGGCAGGGTATTGCTACAATAGGCGCCGGTAACCCGCCCCGGCGGCATGATCCGGCGGGAAATAATATTTATTAATTCAAAATCAATAAGTTAAGGAGCTGCCTATGGGTTCGCAATATCCGGAAGGTGTTGATCGCAGGAACAAATCCCGTGAAAAGCTGGATGCGCTGGTCGAGGCACGCACGGAGACGCTGGCCTTGCTGGCCGAACTGGCGGATCGTCAACCCTTCCGACCGGAACCCTCCATGGAGAAGACCTTGCGCAAATTCTGCGAGGCCCTGATCGACTACACGGCGAGTGCCCACTTCCAGTTGTACCGCTACCTCGCGGACAACAGGGAACGGCGCGAATCCGTCCTGATGATTGCAGACGAACTCTATCCGAAGATTGTCGAGACAACGGATACCATCCTGCGTTTCAATGACAAGTATGAGGCGATGTCGCTGGATAACAGTGTCGAATTTCTTGCCCTTGACCTGTCCAACCTGGGCGAATGTATAGCGGACCGTATTCAGTACGAAGACCAGGTGATTGCGGCCATAAACGGCCAGTCCCACTGATCCTTCAATCCGCGTAATTTTCCGTATCACCGGCGCGCGCCGTCAGTGATAGTGACTGTCGCGGCCCCGCCGGCCGCGACTCAAGTGTGCAGCGTGTCGGCCGATAGTTCTGATCTGGACAGGTATTTACTCGCTGCCGGATTAGTGTATAATCACTCGCTAATTTTACTGGCGATAATAATATCTTTTGAATACAGCTAGTTATCATTGATCCAAGGAGTCAGTGGTATGATGAAATCAAAAGATTTGGCTCGCCGGTCATCACGGGCAGCCAGTATCGACAGGCGTGACTTCCTTCGCCTGGGCGCCGCAACCACCGCCACACTGCTGGCTTCACCGGTCTTGGCCGGCACTTCTTACCGGGGTGAACGTCAACTCGCCTTTCGCAATACACATACCGGCGAAGCGGTTTCGGCGACATACTGGGCCGAGGGCGATTATGTCAGCGATGGTCTGGTGGAAATCAACAGCGTGCTTCGCGACCACCGGACAGACGAGACCTACCCGATCGACACCAACCTGCTGGAAATGCTGTTCCTGTTGCAGTCGAAAACAGAGAGCCGGCAGGCCTATGAAGTGATTTCAGGTTATCGCTCTCCGGCCACCAACCAGTCATTACGCAACAAGAGTTCCGGTGTTGCAAAACGAAGTTTCCACATGCGCGGCAAGGCGATCGATATCCGCCTGCCTGACTGCGACCTGAAAAAGCTGCAGCTGGCCGCACTTGATCTGCGGGCGGGTGGTGTCGGCTACTACCCGGGTTCGGGCTTCATCCACGTCGACGTGGGCCCCACGCGCAACTGGTAGGCAGAGTGACCACAAAAAAACACCGGCATCATGCCGGTGTTTTTTTATGCCTGCGAATATTCTAGGCTGGTGCAGTATGCGTCGGCGGACAATAACCCCGACAGCACGGAGGAGCCCGCTGATGTCAGCTGACAATAACAAGCCCGTTACCATCGATACCCTGTTGTCCATCATGGCGCGTCTGCGTGACCCGCAGGGGGGCTGTCCCTGGGACCTGCAGCAGGACTTTCGTTCCATTGCGCCGTATACCCTGGAAGAGGCTTACGAGGTTATCGATGCCATCGAATCGGATGAACCGGCTGCATTGCAGGAAGAGCTCGGCGACCTGTTATTCCAGGTGGTGTTCCACTCGCAACTGGCCAGCGAGTCAGACTGGTTCGGCTTCGAACAGGTTGTAGAGGGAATCTGTGACAAAATGATTCGTCGTCACCCGCATGTTTTTGCCGATGCAGTGGTTGCCGATGCGCAGGCGCAGAAGCATGAGTGGGAAAGACACAAGCAGCGGGAAAAGGGCGGTCAACAGGGCATTCTTGCCGGCATCACCAGCGCGCTGCCGGCACTGACACGGGCCGACAAGCTGCAGAGGAAAGCGGCAGCAGCAGGTTTTGACTGGCCGGACAGCGCCGGCGTTTTCGCCAAGGTCGAAGAGGAACTGGCTGAAGTCCGTGACGAATTGCGGGATACGGTTGACCGGGATGCCTTGCAGGACGAGTGCGGCGACCTGCTGTTTGCTGTCGTCAATCTTCTGCGCCATGCCGGCATTGATCCGGAAGCCGCGTTGCGACGCGGCAACAGCAAGTTCGAAAAGCGGTTCGGGCAGGTCGAGGCCCTCTGCAGTCAGGCCGGTGTCACAGTGGCGGCGGCGGGCCTGGAAACGCTGAACCGGTTCTGAGAGCAGGCCAAAGC
>JABDRC010000280.1 GCA_013041945.1 Halobacteria archaeon | reverse complement strand
GAACAATGCCTGGACCGGACGCCCCAGCATATCCCCGGCAGCGCACAAACCATCAGCCGGGTTGGCTGGTGCACCGGCGCTGCGCAGTCATACCTCGAAGCGGCCGTCGGCCGTGGACTGGATGCCTTCATCAGCGGCGAGATTTCCGAACAGACGGTGCACATTGCACGCGAGAGCGGTATTCACTATTTTGCGGCCGGCCACCATGCCACGGAGCGCTACGGCATTCAGGCCCTGGGCGATCACCTGGCCGGGCGCTTCGGGCTGGCGCACCGGTTCATCGATATCGAGAATCCTGTCTGAGACAGGGCCCGGGCAAGGCCACTTGCCGTCATTTTTTTGCCGCTAACAAGGCGTTTTTCCGGTGTTGCCCTTGACCTCGACAGGTACTTGCACCATCCTATGCGGTTCCCGGAATCTTCATGAACCAAATCAGAATATTCCGAAATGATTGCATATCACCATGAGGCAAGGCGCAGCAAGAAAAAGCCTTTAATTCACTGATTTAAATAGATATCTGGAGATTCCCCGCATGAGTGGCGATGAACCCAATCCCGCAAGACGTCGATTTCTGACACAAGCCACCACCGCCATCGGTGCAGTGGGTGTCGGATTCCTGCTGGTGCCGTTTATTTCTTCCATGGCACCCAGCGCCAAGGCGCGTGCCGCCGGTGCACCGGTCCGGGCCGACATCAGCAAACTGGAGCCCGGGCAGATGATCCGCGTCGAGTGGCGTGGCAAGCCGGTCTGGATCGTCATGCGCACCAAGGACAACCTGGACATGCTGACAGAGATCGAACCGGTGCTGGCCGATGCCACTTCGGATGTTTCAGATCAGCCGGCGTATGCAAAAAACCCGGAGCGTTCCGTCAAGCCGGAGATTCTTGTGCTGGAGGGAATCTGCACGCACCTGGGCTGTTCGCCGACCTACCGGCCGGATGTGGCCCCGATTGATCTCGGTGCCGACTGGCAGGGTGGTTTCTTCTGTCCATGCCACGGCTCCAAGTTCGACATGGCCGGACGTGTATTCAAGGGTATGCCGGCACCGAAAAACCTGCCGGTCCCTCCATACCGCTTTCTCAGTGACGTGGAAATCCTGATTGGCGAAGACCAGGGGGTTGCATAATGGCCGGCAACAGCGCTGAAAAGTGGCAGGGTGGACTGCTTGGGTGGATCGATGCGCGCTTCCCGCTGAGCAGCATGTGGTATGACCCCCTGGCCAGATATTACGCTCCGAAAAATTTCAATTTCTGGTACTTCTTCGGTTCGCTGGCGCTGCTGGTGCTGGTGATGCAGATCATCACCGGTATCTGGCTTACCATGAACTACAAGCCGGACGCGGAACTGGCGTTCAACTCGGTCGAGTACATCATGCGTGATGTCAACTGGGGCTGGCTGATCCGCTACATGCATTCCACCGGTGCCTCGGCATTCTTCGTCGTGATTTACCTGCACATGTTCCGCGCCCTGCTGTACGGCTCCTTCAAGAAACCGCGCGAACTGATCTGGATCTTCGGCATGATCATCTATGTCTGCCTGATGGCCGAGGCCTTCATGGGCTATCTGCTGCCCTGGGGCCAGATGTCATACTGGGGCGCACAGGTGATTATCAACCTGTTCGGCGCGATTCCGTTCATCGGCGAGGGCATCGCCGAGTGGATTCGCGGCGACTACGTGGTGGCCGATGCGACCCTCAACCGTTTCTTCGCCTTTCACGTGATTGCCGTGCCGATCGTGCTGCTGGCACTGGTCGTGATGCATCTGCTGGCGCTGCACGAGGTCGGGTCGAACAATCCGGACGGCGTGGAAATCAAAAAGAACAAGGGGCCCGACGGCAATCCGGTTGACGGTATTCCGTTCCATCCCTACTACACCGTGAAGGACATCGTCGGTGTCATCGTGTTCCTGATCTTTTTCTCCATCGTGGTGTTCTTCGTGCCGGAGATGGGGGGCTACTTCCTGGAACACAACAACTTCATCCCGGCCGATCCGCTGAAGACACCTGAACACATCGCGCCGCTGTGGTATTTCACGCCGTTCTACGCCATCTTGCGTGCGGTGCCGTCGATCGGCGGCTCGTCATTCCCGGGTGTCCTGGCGATGTTTCTCGCCATCCTGGTATTGTTCTTCCTGCCCTGGCTGGACCGCAGCCCGGTCAAGTCGATTCGCTACCGCGGCAATCTCTACAAGGCCTGGCTGGCGCTGTTCGTCATCAGCTTCTTCATCCTCGGCTGGCTGGGTATGGAGCAGCCGACCGCGTTGTATACCTGGATTGCACGTATCTGCACGGTGATCTACTTCGCGTTCTTTTTCCTCATGCCCTTCTACACAAAGATGGACAAGACGAAGCCGGTACCTGACAGGGTGACATCATGAAGAAGCTCGTACTTACAGGAATGCTGTTACTGGCTCCCGCCTTGGTGTTTGCCGCTGCCGGTGGTGTGCAGCTGGACAAGGCAAACATTGATCCCAACAACAAGCAGTCACTGCAGCGTGGCGCCAAGCTGTTCGTCAACTATTGTCTGAGCTGTCATTCTGCCGAACTGATGCGCTATGAACGTATCGGCAAGGATCTCGACATCGAGGACCAGCTGGTGAAAGAACACCTGATGTTTACCGGTGGCAAGCTCGGTGACCTGATGACGGTGGCGACCGCCGATGACGATGCCAAGGCATGGTTCGGCACCGTGCCGCCGGACCTGACGGTGATCGCGCGCGCGCGCGGCGTCGACTGGCTGTATACCTACATGCGCAGTTTCTACCGCGATGATTCCAAGATCATCGGCGTGAACAACCTGGTGTTTCCAGATGTCGGCATGCCGCATGTGCTGTGGGAGTTGCAGGGCTGGCAGGATCCCGTCGTCAATTCCGTCAAAGACCATGCCGGGCATACCACCAAACGAGTGGCACTGGAACTGGCCGAGCCGGGCCTGTTGACACCCGAGAAATACGATCGTGCCATACGCGATCTGGTCAACTTCCTCGATTATATGGGCGAGCCGGCAAAACACGACCGCCGGTCGCTGGGCGTCAAGGTCATCATGTTTCTGCTGCTGTTCCTGGTCGTTGCCTACATGTTGAAGCGGGATTACTGGAAAGACGTACACTGAACGCATGACAGACCGGGGGGAAAAAACACCATGGCACTAGTAGCCAATCGACGTTCGGTGATGAGCCTGTTTTCATCCACCAGCTGTCCGCAGAGCCACCGGGTGCGGGTGGTGCTGGCGGAGAAGGGCATTACCGTCGAAATCGTCGAGGTCGACAACCAGCACAAGCCGGAAGACCTGATCGATCTTAACCCCTACAACACCGTTCCCACGCTGGTTGACCGTGAACTGGTCCTGTACGATCCGCGGGCCATCATGGAATACCTGGATGAGCGGTTTCCGCATCCCCCGCTGATGCCGGTTGATCCGGTTTCCCGGGCGCGCACCCGGCTGGCGCTCTATCGCATCGAACACGACTGGTATGACCTGATCCACGCACTGGAGTCGCGCGGTGAAAAGACCGCCAGCAAGGCACGCAAGCAGTTGCGCGACAGCCTGACGTCCAGTGCAGAGGTGTTTGCGGCAAAACCGTTCTTCCTGAGCGATGAGTTTTCGCTGGTCGATGCCAGTGTCCTGCCGATTCTGTGGCGTCTCCAGCATTACTCAATCGATCTGCCGCGCCAGGCGAAACCGGTGCTCGATTACGCCGGGCGGATGTTCGAGCGCGAGTCCTTCCAGGCCAGTCTCACCGAGGCCGAGCGCGAAATGCGCGACTAGGTTTCACCCTTCGCGCACCGAGCGGGTTGTACCGTTCCCCGTGCTATTGTTTTTTCCACCCGATTCCGGGTATCTTCAATGAGTATGACAACCAGTCGACCATACCTCGTACGCGCGATACACGAGTGGATACTCGATAACGAAATGACGCCGCACCTGCTGGTGGATATCGAGGGGGAGGGCGTGGAGGTCCCCGCCCAGCAGGGTCAGAACGGCAAGATAGTCCTGAATATCAGTCCCACAGCCGTGGAAGGTCTGAGCCTCGGCAACGACGCGATCGGTTTTCGCGCCCGTTTCGGTGGTATTGCAACCGAGGTCTACGTCCCGCTCGACGCGGTACTGGCTATCTACGCCAAGGAGAACGGTCGCGGCATGGTCTTCAGCGACGATGGCGACGAACCGGAGCCCAGTGACAGCAGCAAGCCGCAGGGCAAGCGTCCGTCACTGAAGATCGTCAAATAAATATAAATGGCAAGTAGCTAGTAGTAAGTAGTAAGTAGCAAGAAGTAAGAGTTAATTTTCAGCTACTCGCTACTCGCTACTTGCCACTTGCTACTAGCTACTTGCTACTATTTACGAATCGGCTCCAGGCTTAGCTGTTGTGCAGGTACGCCGTGATCAAGCAGAAAGCTTTCCGTTTGTCCCAGCAGCGGGGCCGGCATGCAGGCGTAAAAGTCCAGGCTGGCTGCCCTGGGCAGACTGGCGATAATTTCGGGCAGGTGTTCAGCGACGGCTGCGTCTTCCGTCGCCGAGAGGGCTGTATAGTGGAAATTGTCCAGCGCATCGGCCCATGAGCGGCACAGGTTGCCCCGGTAATGGTGGTTGCCGGGTGTCACGATCCAGAAGAGATGAATGTCTTCCGCGATGTCCAGTGCCATGGCATGCTCGATCAGGCTCTTGATCGGGCCGAAGCCGGCATCGCACGCGATGAAAGCCAGCGAGCGCGGCGAGTCCTCGTTGAGGATGAAATCGCCGGATGGTCCGCTGATGGTGATGCTGGCACCGGGTTCCAGGCAGTCCTCGGGTTTTTCGCTGAAGGGGTCACCGGCGACAACGGGGATGTGAAACTGGAGATTCATGTCGTCGCAGGGACAGCTGGCGATGGAGCAGTCCTGTGCGGGCAGGCCGTCGATTTTCAGTGACAGGTACTGGCCGGCCAGGAATCGCAGGCGTTTCGTGCGCGGTGTCCTGGCCTGCAGGAAAATAACGCGGTCGTCGATCCGTTCGAGCTTTTTGACCTTGACCTCGATTTCCTGCGGCGTGATGTCGTACGAGCCGTGGGCCTCGTCGGCCTCGAGCACAACATCGGTGACCGCGGTATTGGCGCAGGTCAGTATGTAACCCAGGCCTTTTTCCGCCTCGGTGAGCGCATAATCATGCGTCGCGATCTGCTTGACCTGGCCGGAGATGACCTTGCACTTGCACAGGCCGCAATTGCCGTTGCTGCAGCCATAGTTGAGCGCCAGGCCGCCGCGCAGGCCGGCCTCGAGGATCGAGTCGGTGCCCTCGATAAAGAATTCGTGTCCGCTCGGAAGGATGCGTACCTGTGCTGCCATGACTCTGAGAAACGCCTCTTTCGCAACCAGACCGGAATCATCGTCAACGGTTTGCAGTGATTCCAGTGTCCGGTAAAACCAGTCACGTAGTGTACTAAATGCCTGCTGTTGCGTCTTTTCGTCTGACGATGAAATTTCCTCGAAGCGGTTTTTCAGGCTGTCGATAATGTCGGTGCTGCGGCGGGCCTCGGCGCGCGCCTGCGCCAGTTCCTGGCCAAGTGACAGGATGCGCGCGGCCAGGGTGTTTGTATCCGGGCCCTCTTCATCGGGCCGGATGATCTTGTTGACCGCGTTTTCCATGATCGACTCGACCCGTTCGAGCATGGTGGTGTCTTCGATTTCTGTCTGCGGATAGGCATGCAGCAGGTCCGACAGCAGCAGTTCGCCCTCGAATGTGCGCAGCTCTCCCTGCTGAATGCGTTTCTGCAATACACCGCGTTTGACGCCGACCAGTCGCGCGGCACGTGAGAGTGTTATGAGGCGTGGCATGTCAAGTCGTCCTTCAGGCTGATTGTTCGAATGACACTATAGCGCATTCATTCCCGGCAGCGAATCGCGCAGGGGCCGCTGCAGTCGGGCAGCGGGCAGATATGTTTGACGCGAAATCCCCGGCTGCATGCCGGAAAAACGACCATCACAGTATCTCTGCCTGTATACCTTCCGGCGGTTTCCGTGGCCGCCTGCA
Source organism: Halobacteria archaeon (assembly GCA_013041945.1). Classification (GTDB taxonomy): domain Bacteria; phylum Pseudomonadota; class Gammaproteobacteria; order UBA9214; family UBA9214; genus UBA9214. Next base: position 1,228 of record JABDRC010000280.1, on the reverse strand, counting down.
AATAATGCAATCCGCTGCCCGGAGCGGCTTCGGATATGTTGTTATCAGCCTGAAAGAGTAATAGTGTCCTGTTTCATGGTAGAGATAATCACGGCCGATATCACCACCCTGCAGGTGGATGCCATTGTCAATGCGGCCAACAACAGCCTGCTGGGCGGCGGTGGTGTCGACGGGGCAATCCACCATGGGGCAGGGCCGCTGTTGCTGGAATATTGCAGGACACTCGACGGCTGCCGGACCGGCGAGGCGAAGATCAGTCCGGGTTTCGAGCTGCCGGCCCGCCGGGTGATCCATACCGTCGGCCCGGTGTGGCAGGGCGGGGACCACTACGAGGTGCCCCTGCTCACGGCCTGTTACACCAACAGTTTCGAGCTGGCCCTGCAGAATGATGTCCGCAGCATCGCCTTCCCGGCGATCAGTACCGGGGTCTACGGCTTCCCGAAACAGACCGCTGCGGAAATCGCCATCGGTGCGATGCTGAGCTACCGGGAACGCTTCGACCGTATCATTGCCTGCTGTTTCAGCGAGGCGGATGCGGCCCTGTACCGGCAGGTACTGGCGGAACACCAACATGGAACATATTCAACTGAATAGCCCTGCAAAATCACAATTTCACACATTCCCTCTCCCTCCGGGAGAGGGCAAGGGAGAGGGATATTGAAATGATTCAAAACGATCCCCTCTCCCCGACCCTCCCCCTGAGGGGGAGGGTGCGCTTCGATTTAACATGCGTACCGCATTTGGCTTGAATTTCTGCCATACAGCCTCATTTAACCTATATTGAAGATGGGGTGAAAATTGAGCATTTCCAGACAGCCTGCCGTTGCAGGATTCTTTTATCCGGCCAGTCCCGCTGAACTGGCCGACGATGTGCGTGCCATGCTGGCCGCCGCCGGCACCGATACCAGCGCGCGTGTCCCCAAGGCACTGATCGTGCCGCATGCCGGTTATGTCTACTCCGGCCCGGTCGCGGCGAGCGCCTATGCGCGGCTGGCCGCGCAGGCCGGCCGCATCCGGCGCGTGGTACTGCTGGGTCCGGTGCACCGCGTGCCGGTGCGCGGCCTGGCGCTGCCGGCGGCGGAGGTTTTTTCGACGCCACTGGGTGACATTCCGCTGGATACCGCGGCCATGCAGACCCTGGCGGGGCTGCCGCAGGTGGTCATCAGCGAGGCCGCCCACGCACCGGAACATTCGCTCGAAGTGCACCTGCCGTTCCTGCAATCCGTGC
>JABDRC010000279.1 GCA_013041945.1 Halobacteria archaeon | reverse complement strand
ATGAGCAGGACAACCAGTGCCAGCAAGCCAGCTGCCGGGATGTCCGCCAGGATAAACCCGATGCCCAGCAACAGTGCCTGGATAAACGCCACACCGATGACACCCATGGCGACCGAGCGGATGGTTGCGGTGGAAAGTCTGTGCAGTCGGGGCCCTTTTTCCGGCCCGGCCAGTCGATTCAAAATGCGTTGCGTGGTCTGGCTTCCGGATTCACCGTAGATCATGATGATCCCGGCGACAATCAGGGCACCCAGAAAAAGAATTACCCCGCCCGCGGTACTCGCGGCAGCCGACAATACACGCTTCGATAACTTTTCGAGTTGCGGTTTCTTTCCCTCCAGAAATGCCGGCAGGTCAGTGGCGGCCGAACTCCACGTGTTGTATACCGTCTCGCCGATGAGAGGCCAGTCGGCAACCGCTGCATCCGGCTGCTTGATGGTGATCGGTTTGTCCCGGAATACGGTAAATGCCTCGTGAACATAGCCGGCAAAGGAGCTGCCGAGCATCACCGTGGGCAAGCCAATCACCAGCAAGCCTGCGATCACCAGCAGGATTGCGGCGTAACCTTGCCGGCCGCCAAGACGTTTTGCGAAGCGGCGATGGAGCGGATAGAGCGCGACGGCGAGAATCACCGCCCACAGCATCAGACCCGCAAACGGGGCAATGATGCGCGCGCACATTACAACCACGATGGCAATGATGCCGATACGGATCATCACGTCCATCAGGTCCCTGGACATCAATTTCCGGATTATCGCGCTATCTGTTTGCATCTGGCGTTTGGCACTTTTGACAAGACCCACAGGGTAACCGGGGAAACGCCCGGATTCTAGCCATTTTGCGTACACACAAGACACCTTCGCCTCGCGCACATGGCACACGGCGGATGAAACCTCCTGCCCCCTAAATATCCAGACGACTGACCCGGAGTTTCGTGAGGTCTGCATCCAGCTCATCGCGGCTAAACAGCTCGGTCCCGGGATGCGCCGCCGTCGCACTGCCGCACATCACTCCCATGCGCAGCATGTCTTCCGTGGACGCCCCGTTTCGAAGTTCGGCAATCAGACCGGCAACCAGCGAATCGCCACTGCCAACGGTTGACTGTTTGTGTACCCTGGGTGCATTGCAATGGTAGCTATTGTCCGCATCCGTCAGGACCGCTCCCTCACCGCCAAGGGAAACACACAGGTACTCGAGTCCGCCCTGCTGGAGTTTGCGCGCGGCCTCGGCCACATGCGTAATTTTCTCCAGTCGCTGTCCGCATGCCATTTCCAGCACATGCTGGTTCAACCGGACCAGGCAGGGCCTGGCCTCCAGCGCCTGTTCAAGCACCGCACCCGAGGCGTCCAGCACCACCCTGCCGCCCTGCGCATTGATTTGTTCGGTCAGTTCGCGGTAGGTGGACTCGGGCACGCCCGGCGGGATCAGGCCGGACAGTACGACGATATTATTACCCGCTGCCTGCAGTATGCAGTCGTTTATCCTGGCCAGCACATCGGCCGGGACCTCGGGCCCGAGACTGGTAATTTCAAACTGGCCCGGGGGATTCTGCTGCATGATATTCGTGTTGAGCCGCGTTTCACCCTGCAGTTGAAACCAGGTGTGATTGTCTCCCAGGCTATCACCCAGCAGGCGCAGCAGCAGGGCCCCGCTTTCTCCACCGACGGTGCTGCAGCAAGAAACGGGCACACCCAGTTCGATGAGCGCACGTGTAACGTTGATGCCATTGCCGCCGGGATAGTACGCGGTCTCTGTTGCAAGTACCTTCTGGTACTCCAGCAACTGCGGGATTTCATAGCTGATATCCACGGCCGGGTTGAGGGCGAGCACAGCCACTGTTTGTTGCTGGTTATCGGTCATTGTTATCTCCGATTCATCGCAGTCTTTGTTTGAGTATCAGGCTGCGTCCGGTCATCTCCAGTGGCCGGGGCAAACCAAGCAGTTCCAGTATGGTGGGCGCAATGTCCGCCAGGCCACGGCCGATGCTGAGCCGCACCGGACCTTCCCCCATGATCAGGAAGGGGACCGGGTATTCGGTATGCTGGGTATGCGGCTCACCGGTGTTGGGATCGATCATTTCATCACAGTTGCCATGGTCTGCCGTGAAAAGAATACGCCAGTCGTTTTCCAGCGCCGCCTGGAACACACGGTGACTTTCCAGATCCAGCGTCTCCACAGCGCGAACGACGGCCTCGCGTCGTGCCGTGTGACCTACCATGTCACCATTGGCAAAGTTGACCACGATAAAGTCGTACTTGCCGCTGTTGATCGCCTCGATCAGTGCGTCTGCAATCGCGGAGGCGCTCATCTCCGGCCGGGCATCGTAGGTCGCCACAGCGGGTGAATCAACGATGATACGGTCTTCCTGCGGGAACGGAGGCTCCCGTCCGCCGTTCAGGAAGTAGGTCACATGGGCGAATTTTTCGGTCTCGCTGCAGTGCAATTGCGCCAGGCCGGCTTCACTGATGACCTCGGCCAGTACCTGGCCGGGTGTATCCCGCGTAAACAGCACAGGAAAGGGGAAGCGGTCATCATACGCGGTCATGCAAACCAGGTTTTTCAAACAGAGGCCGCCACGGTCGAAACTGTCAAAGTCCTCTGCCGCAAAGGCCGCTGTTAACTGGCGCATGCGATCGCTGCGAAAATTCGTGCACAGTATCGACTCGTCCGGAGCAATACCGTCAAATCCGTCAATAACCGTGGGTTGTATGAATTCGTCACCCTCCCCGCGCGCATAGGCCGCTTCAATCGCCTCCCGGGGCCCGGCGGCTGACATGCCCCGACCCAACACCATTGCAGCCCATCCCCGCTGCGTTCGGTCCCAGTGACTGGCCCGGTCCATCGCCCAGTAGCGTCCGGTTACCGTGGCAATGCTGCCGCGGCCCAGACTGGCGAGGGCATCCTCCACCTCCTCCAGATAGTTCAGCGCCACCCCGGGGGCCGTATCACGGCCATCGGTAATCATGTGGATGACCGGTTCCACCGGGGTTTGACGCAGCAGATCGAGTATCCCGAGCAGGTGTTCGATGTGCGAGTGAACGCCGCCGTCGGAAACCAGGCCGACCAGGTGCAGGCGCCGGCAGTCTCTCAACAGGGACTGCCATGCAGCCAGCTCTGCAAAACTGCCGTTATAGATGGCATTGGCAATCCGGACCAGATCCTGCTCGAGTATCCGGCCTGACCCCAGCGTCAGGTGACCGACCTCGGAATTACCGAACTGCCCGTCCGGCAGGCCGACTGCCCGCCCGGAGGCCTGCAGCACGGTGTGCGGGTAAGAGGCAAAATAATTATCCAGATGGGGTGTACGCGCCAATGCCCACGCATTGTGGGCACGACTCGGATTAACGCCGAAACCGTCAAAGATGGCCAGCAGGACAGGTCTTGGTTTCAATATCTCCCCACTCGATCCGGGTTTCCAGGCTGACGTTAACAGACCCGTAGATACACGTACAGAGTGTCTCGAAGGGGACAGATGGCCGCCCCTTTTTTTATAAGAAATGGATCTGTCCCCTTTTCCTCTCCCGGGCCGTTTTTTTGCCGGTTGGCCGTTTGCCGGGGTGTAAAAACTGAATTGAGTCGGGTCAGCTCACATTTTCCTCTGATATTATGGGCAATTGTGCGCTGCATCCGATTACTTCAGTGCCGCATTACCGGTATCAACGTTAACAGCGAGGAACCCTATGCAGATTGAATTCTACGGCGCAACCAGTGGTATCACGGGCTCCTGTCACATCCTGCGGGCCAATGGCCAGCTCGTTCTGCTGGACTGCGGGCTGATCCAGGGACGGCGTGAGATCGAGGCGAAAAACCGCGAGCCGTTTCCGTTCTCACCGGACGACATCAGTGCGGTCGTGCTCAGCCACGGCCACATCGACCACTCCGGCCGTATTCCGCTGCTGGTCAGGCAGGGTTACCGCGGCCCGATCTATGCCCAGAATGCAACCTGTGACCTGTGCGAAATCCTGCTGCAGGATTCGGCGTCGCTGCAGGAACGCGATGCCGAGTACGAGAACAAGTGGCGCAAGCGAAAAAAGAAACCACTGATCGAGCCACTCTACACCAGGAAGGATGCCCGACAGGCGCTGGAACATATCACCGGGCTGCGTTACCGGGAGAAGCGGGAGATACTCCCCGGAATCAGTATCTGCTTCCAGGACGCGGGGCATATCCTCGGCTCGAGCAGCGTGGAGGTCTGGCTGGAGGAAGACGGCCGCGCGCAGAAAATCGTCTTCAGCGGAGACCTGGGCCAGTACGACTCGCCCATCCTCAACGATCCGGCCGTTATCCAGTCCGCGGATCATGTGCTGATCGAGAGCACCTACGGCAACCGCCACCATCGCGACCGGCAGAAAACCATCGATGAAATCGGCGACATCATCAGCACGGCGCGACATGATCGCGGCAATCTGCTGATTCCCGCCTTCTCCATAGGCCGCAGCCAGGAAATTCTCTATTTAATGGGGACGTACTACGACGAGTGGGAACTGGACCGCTGGGAGGTGTTTCTCGACAGCCCGATGGCGATCAAGGCCAGCAAGGTCTACTGGGAATATCCGCACCTGTACGACGAGGATGCGACCCGCCTGCGGCGCAAGGTCAGGGAGATGCCGCACCTGAGAAACCTGCACCTGAGCTCCGCCACGGAAGACTCGATGGCCATCAACAAAATCCAGAGCGGTGCCATCATTATTGCCGGTAGCGGCATGTGCAACGGCGGCCGCATCATTCATCACCTGAAGCACAACATCTGGCGCAAGGGCTCGCACGTGATGATCGTGGGCTACCAGGCATACGGCACCCTGGGCCGCAAGCTGGTGGATGGCCATGAGCAGGTCAAGATCCATGGTGACATGTACCGGGTGCATGCGAAGATCCACACGGTGGGCGGCCTGTCGGCACACGGTGATGTCGGCGACCTGTCGCGCTGGGTCGGCAATTTCAACAGCGATCCCGCCGTCCACGTGGTGCACGGCGAGCCGCAGTCCAAGCAGGATTTTTGTGACCGCCTGAATCAGCAGCTGGGACTGCGGGCCGATGTGCCGCAAGAGGGTGATGTCCTGGAGCTGTGATCAACGGGCAGCCTCCCGGTACAATAAAGGGGACACGCGTGCCCGGTGTGCGAGCGGCATACGATGATTTGCTCGACCTCGTCAACAAAGCGTTCATCACCCGTCAATTGTCCACGCTGCAGCGGGTTAGCGGTCCCGGACGGTACTGTGCTATGTTTGCAGGAATGATGCCGCCGGTTTTCAAAGCAACGGCTATTGCCACGCAACCGGGCCTGCCCGGTTGCCGTTTGTGATGCGGCTTGTCAGAAATGCACAAATTAACTGACCAGCGCTGATTAATTCCCATGGTTCTCAAAGCGATTAAAGATTTTATGCGTCTCGAAGCCGCCAGCGGCATTTTGCTGCTGGTCGCTGCCATACTTGCCATGGTGGCTGAAAACTCGGCCGCCAAGGGTCTCTATGACGCATTGCTGGGCACCGCCGTTGAAATGCGCATCGGTGATTTTGAAATTGCCAAGCCCCTGCTGCTCTGGATCAACGATGGCCTGATGGCCATATTCTTCTTTTTGATAGGCCTGGAAGTCAAACGTGAAGTCCTGGCCGGAGAATTATCCGATCCCTCCCGTGTCGTCTTACCCGTCATCGCAGCGATAGGCGGAATGGCAATTCCTGCCGCAATTTATTCCTGGATCAACTGGGGAGATCCCGTGGCGATAAAAGGCTGGGCAATCCCGTCGGCCACGGACATTGCCTTTGCACTGGGTGTAATCGCCCTCCTCGGCAGCCGTATCCCCCAGAGTCTCAAGTTGTTTCTGGTTACGCTGGCCATCATCGATGACCTGGGCGCCATCATCATTATCGCGATCTTCTACACGGCCGACTTGTCCGTTGCCTCGTTATCACTGGCTGCCGCCGCAGTTGTGGTGCTGTTCATGATGAATCGCAGGGGTGTACTGCAACTGGCGCCCTACCTGCTGGTCGGTATGATCCTCTGGGCTGCGGTGCTCAAATCCGGTGTGCATGCAACACTTGCCGGTGTGCTTACGGCGCTGTTCATTCCATACAGGAAAGCACCGGGCGAGTCACATACCCAGCTGGAAAGAATGGAGCATGACCTGCATCCCCCGGTTGTCTACGGGATACTGCCGCTGTTTGCCTTTGCCAATGCCGGCATTCCGTTCGAGGCGATGACATTCGAATACCTTGCCCATCCCGTACCACTGGGAATTGCCGCCGGTCTCTTCTTCGGGAATCAGCTCGGCGTGTTCGGATTCAGCTGGGTTGCCATAAAACTCGGCATCTCGAAAATGCCGCAGGACGCAAACTGGCTCCAGTTGTATGGCATTGCCCTGCTCTGTGGTATCGGTTTCACGATGAGCCTGTTTATCGGCTCCCTGGCATTCGAGCAGGGAGGACCGGACCTGGCCGTGGATGACAGGGTGGGCATACTTGCCGGTTCACTGGCATCCGGTATTCTGGGGTATGTAATATTACGTTTATCAAGCAGCAGGGCATCTACCGAAGATAGCGAATGACATTGCCGAGAGCCTGTTGGTGTTATGACCAACATGTCGATTTATGCAAGCTGTTGGCGTGGAACAACGTGCGGGCTAGCTGCCCACATTGATCGGCAAAGCCGTGGTGTATTTCATCTGCTCCATGGCGAAGCTGGATGTGACATTGGATAACTCGATGCGGTCGACAAGCGTTTTATAGAACCGGTCATAGGCCTCGATGCTGCTGACCACGACCCTCAGCAGATAATCGATTTCCCCGCTCATGCGGTAGATCTCCATAACCTCGGGCATGTCGCTGACCGCCCGGGAGAAGCGTTCGATCCATTCCCTGCTGTGCTGATCGGTCTTGACGGCGACAAACACCGTGACACCGGCGTTGACCTTGTCGGGATCAAGCAGTGCGACCCGCGCACGTATGAAACCCTGCGTCTCGAGTTTCTGGATGCGTTTCCAGCATGGCGTGACGGACAGGGGGATTTGTTCGGCAATCTGCTTGACGGTCAGGCTGGCATCGGCCTGCAGCAGGTTGAGTATTTTCCGGTCAATCGAATCCATAGATGTTTTTTCCGCAATATTCGCCGAACTAAGTATCTTTTGCCTATAATAGCAGTAATTCTTTAGATTTAAATAATTAATTTCTATAAATCCGGGAATATGCATAAAAATATTATAGACTGGATCCATCACCTGGCAGGGCCGTCGAGACCCGGAGCAAATCATGAAAGCGATTGCGGAGCGATTGGAAATCGAGGGTATTCCACCCTACGTTGAAAGCTGGAGCGCAGCCGGTATCCCGGGGTTCATCCCCGCGGTGCTGAACCGCTGGCGAGACAACGCCGGCAACCTGCCCACCCGCTTTGTCATGGTGTTGTGCCCGCAGGTCGAGATCGATGCACGGGGAGGCCTCCCTGACCGGGTCAGGGAACTGACAAACCCGCGCCTGCGCTTCCTGCATTTTACCGGCTGTCACAAACCCTACATTGTCTTTCTCTATAGCGGTGATGATGCCGAAGAGTGGCGTACCGAGGTGCAGCGATTACTCTCGTGGTCGGAAGGCTACCAGGCGGAACTGGAGGCCGGGATAGCGCGCCTGAAGTTTATCGATGCGGTCGAAGAACCTGAGATGCTTGCGTAGCGCTGTAAAGACTTGTCCTCGATTGCACGCATGACAGGAATTTACCCGCGGGCCTTGCATATGCTTTATCGAGCGAAAGAGCGCGCCTCCAGTTCGAGGTACACGCGGTAGGCGTTGCCGCGGTTGCTGGCGGCAAACGCCGGCATCGACGCATATCGGGACCAGTCAATCGCCGCGTATGCCTCATCGAACGGCACGAAGTCTGCCACGGCCGGCCGCATACTATCAATCAGGTAGTCTATGTACTCCTTCGTCACCACCACACTTGCTGCCGTGTCATCTGCAGGCTCGCCATGCCCGGGAATGATGTAGGGCTGTGGCTGCAAACCGGCAATCCACTCGAGACCGGACAGCCAGTTGAAAACATCGGTGCTGGGACTGTCGAGAAACGGCACACGCCCCTTGTATACAAGATCGCCGCTGAACAACACGCCGTATTCACGCACCAGCATGACACTGTCCCCCGGCGCATGTGCCGGACCCATGTGCCTGATCTCAAAACCGACGCCGCCCAGAGTGAAGTTGTATTCCTCATCGAACACTATGTCTGGCTCTACAATTCGCGTCGCATCGTTGACCCAGGGCCAGAGTGCTTCGCGGCGCTGCGCCAGCCTGCGTGCGGCGTCCTCACCCTGGCTTGCCGTGCTGCCACCACTGTAGGCGGAGGAGCGCTGCTGGGCGATGACATCCGGCTGACCGCCATGATCGACGAAGGCCTGCAGGCCGTACACATGATCTGCGTGATAGTGACTGATGACGATCTTGCGCACAGGCTTGTCAGTGACGGAACGTATTGCCTGGAGCAGTCGATAACCGAGTGCAGGAGTGCCGAGGGCGTCAAACACGACGACACCCTCATCCGTCACGACAAAACCGGCATTCGACGTATGCCCCTGGTTGTCTGTTCCCGGCACGCCGGACTGACCGACAACGAAGTAGACCGGTGCATCGTCGACCTGTGCCAGGCCCAGATCAATCGTGACTGCCGCGTACGGTGCCGGTGCTTCCCCCGTGCATGCCGCTGCCATGACCAGGCACAGCAAAACCGCCGGTGCTAAACGGCTATTGCATGTAAACATAACCTTCCTCCTGCTGCAGCCGGACAAGTTCAGCATCTGCCATCGGCACCATGGTGACAAAACCATGGATATCGCCCGGTTCCAGCCCGCGACCGCGCGCAGCCACACGACACATCCTGAACTCGATCGGACCGGAAAGCGTCAGGCTCTGCGCCCGGCGCATGAGCTGCTCATGCCTGGAAAACTCCCTGACTGCGAAATAATCAATCTCATCACCATGCAACACGACGACAATCGATGCGGCAAACGGATCTGCGCCATACAGCGTATTCAGATAACTGACGCGATCCAGAACGCGCTCGAAGTGCGATAGCGAATCGCTGGCGATGTCATAGACAACCTTTTGCGGTGTATATTTTCGATCGTCGACACGGGCTGTTGCCCAGGGCGCATTCTCTGCCGCCACTGCCTGTACAGGACATGCGAGCACCAACCATGTGAAAACGTACCCGACCCACCGATTATTCATACAATACCCCGTAGTATAAGTTAGTGAACCCAGGGTTCAGTCTACTGCACACATGACCAGCAAAAAGGTCCCTGCAGTCTGCGAGAGACCTCATCATTGTGAGCCACCCGACACAGGTTTCAAAGTATTCCGGGATCAAACCACCGGCCACCCGCAGCAGAACCGACGTCACGGGCGCATGCACCTGACCCTCAAGCAGGAAACAACCCGGGACCCTTCGTCGAGAATCACCTGATCAGGCGCTCTTCCGGAATGCCAGCGATCTGGAGCGAAAACTGGCGGATTTTTGTCAT
>JABDRC010000278.1 GCA_013041945.1 Halobacteria archaeon | reverse complement strand
CGGCGCCGCCGGACATTATGAAGTCCATCAAGCGGGTCATCGGCCAGCTCGATATCCGCCGTGCGCAGGTGCTGATCGAAGCCGTGATTGCAGAGGTGTCCGGCGACCTGGCGCGTGAACTGGGTGTGCAGTGGCTGTTTGCCGGCGACAGGCAGGGGGGTGAGAGCCCGGTCGGCGTGATTAACTTCACCAATACGGGCCGCAGCATCACCAGCGTTGCCAATGCGATTGCAGGTGTCGCCGATGGGGGTGCGCTGCCGGATATCTCCGGTAATGCACTGCTCGGGTTTGGTGATATCGATCAGGGTAACAGCTTCAACTACCTGGCAGTTGTCAATGCCCTGGCTTCGGATACCAATTCCAACCTCCTGTCCACGCCAACCCTGGTCACGCTGGACAACGAGGAGGCGGAGATCGTCATCGGCAGTAATGTCCCGTTTGTAACCGGTTCATTCACCCCGGATGTCGGCACCGGCGGTTCGACCGCCAATCCGTTCCAGACCATTTCGCGCGAGGACGTCGGCCTGACGCTGCGCATCAAACCGCAGATCAACGAGGGTGATGCCATGCGCCTCGATATCGAACAGGAGGTTTCCAGCATTGCCCCCAGCGTGGCCGGTGCCTCCGATATCGTGACCGACAAGCGTTCCATCAAGACCAACGTCATGGTCGATGACGGCCAGATCGTGGTGCTGGGTGGCCTCATCGAGGAAACGATCGGTGAAGACGTACAGAAGGTGCCGTTGCTGGGGGATATCCCGTTGCTCGGTAACCTGTTCAAATCACGCTCGGCTGATGTGACCAGAACCAACCTGATGGTATTCATCCACCCGGTCATCCTGCGTGACAGTGCAGTCACCAGCAACTACACCAACAGCAAGTACAACTATCTCCGCTCGCTGCAGATGGACGCGGACGAGGACGGCGTCAACCTGATGTACAAGAAGAAGCACCCGGTGTTGCCGCCAATCGAGGAATTCTCGCGCAAACCGGATGTACCCGCTGTCCCGACTGTACCTGCACCGGAACCCGCACCTGAACCGCAAACCAACCTGTTTCCGGATGAGTGAGCTGCACATTCAGGATGACGATGAAAACCTGAGCGGCGGCGAGACCGCACCACGCCGTCCGCCGTTCATGTTTGCCAAGCGGCACGGTTTGCTGGTCAGTGGTGAGGAAAACGGCAAGGCCGTCGTCATGCATACCGGCAACGTCGAGCCGACCGCGCTGGTCGAGTTGCGACGCTTCATGGGCATGCCGCTCAAGCTGCAGGCCATGGATCCGGAACACTTCGAGTCGCTGCTGGCCACCAGCTATGAACAGGGCTCCAGCGAGGCCATGCAGATGATGGGCGACCTCGGCGAGGGCGTGGACCTGATGCATGCCGCTCAGGCGCTGCCGGAACCCGAGGACCTGCTGGAAAGCGAGGACGATGCGCCGATTATCCGGTTGATCAATGCCCTGCTCACCGAGGCCGTCAAGGAGAATGCCTCGGACATCCATATCGAACCGTTCGAGAACCGCCTGGTCGTGCGTTTTCGCTGTGACGGCGTGTTGCGCGAGGTGCTCGAGCCGCAACGCGTGCTGGCGCCCCTGCTGGTCTCCCGCATCAAGGTGATGGCGCGCCTCGATATTGCCGAGAAGCGACTGCCGCAGGACGGCCGCATCTCATTGCGCGTCGCCGGCCGGGCAGTCGATGTGCGCGTCTCCACCCTGCCGTCCGGCAACGGTGAGCGGGTCGTGCTGCGTCTGCTCGACAAGCAGGCCGGTCGCCTGGACCTCGAGCAACTGGGCATGTCGCAGCAGTCCCGCGACACCATCGATACACTGATCAACAGGCCGCATGGCATTATCCTGGTGACCGGCCCGACCGGTTCCGGCAAGACCACGACACTGTATGCGGCACTCGGGCGCCTGAACAACAAGCGGCGCAACATCATGACCGTCGAGGACCCGATCGAGTATTACCTCGACGGCATCGGCCAGACCCAGGTGAATACCAAGGTCGACATGAGTTTCGCGCGCGGCCTGCGTGCCATCCTGCGCCAGGACCCGGACGTGGTGATGGTCGGCGAGATTCGTGACCTGGAGACCGCCGAGATCAGCGTGCAGGCGAGTCTCACCGGACACCTGGTGTTTTCCACCCTGCACACGAATACCGCCACGGGTGCGGTGACCCGCCTGCGTGACATGGGCGTGGAGCCGTTCCTGCTCTCATCCAGCTTGATCGGTGTACTGGCGCAGCGGCTGGTGCGTGTCCTGTGCGATGCGTGCAGGGAACCCTATACCGCGGGGCCGGCCGATTGCGAGATGATGGGAATCCCCCTGCATGAACCGCCCACGCTGTATCACGCCAAAGGTTGCGAGAAATGCAACCAGCTCGGCTACCGCGGCCGAACCGGTATCTACGAGCTGGTGACTATCGACGATTCGATGCGCAGCATGATTCACGACGGTGGGGGGGAACTCCAGCTCGAGCGTGAAGCGCGCAAGAGCACGCCCGGCATCCGTCAGGACGGCTGGCGCAAGGTTCTCGAGGGCGAGACCACCGTCGAGGAAGTGCTGCGCGTGACCCAGGGCGACTAGCTTGCGTGGCACAAATCAATTTGTCATTCTGAGCGCACTTTTATACTGGTTGCGTTTCACACGCTGAATGGTTGCATCTCGTCATTGCGAGGAACATGGTGACGAAGCAATCTTTTCAAATCACGATTACTTATCCGGAGATTGCTTCGCTGCGCTCGCAATGACGGGAATATTTCAGCAAACCTGCGTTAGTTGGATGTGTTATGCACGCCATTTCCGATGCGCGCAGTGTATCCTCCCAGAGCGTTAATCATGGGCGCCTTTGAATACACGGTTCTGGATCCCGCCGGGCGCGAAAAGAAAGGCGTCATGGAGGGCGATGCCCCGCGCCAGGTGCGGCAGCAGCTGCGCGAGAAGGGCCTGGTGCCGCTGTCTGTCCAGGAAGTGGCCCAGCGCGAGACCCGCAGCCACCGGCAGTTTTCGTTATTCAGGCGCGGTATCAGCGCCACCGACCTGGCCCTGGT
>JABDRC010000227.1 GCA_013041945.1 Halobacteria archaeon | reverse complement strand
GCGATTACTGGCGCATGGGCCTGCCGCTGGAAATCCTTATCGTGCTGGTCTCCGTACCCATGATCCTGTGGGTGTGGCCGTTCTGAGCCGGCTCAGCGCCGCCGGTGGCGGATCTTCAGCGACAGCCGCTCCACCCTGCGCCAGAACCACTCGAGCAGGCGCTGGCGCCAGCCGCGCCGCGCCCATGCCGCTGCGGTCTGTTCGACGCTGTTCGCGAAATCAGCCTCGAACATGGCCGCGACGGCACCGGCCATGGCCGGGTCGTCGATCTCCTGGTTGGCCTCCAGGTTCCACTGCAGGTTCCAGCGATCGAAATTGCAGGAGCCGATGGTGATCCAGTCATCGCACAATACCGTTTTGGCATGAAAAAAACGTGGCGTGTATTCGAAGATACGCAGTCCGCTGTGCAGCAGGCGGGCGTAGTAACGATGGCTGGCATAGCGTGCACCCGGGTGATCGGTAATCGGACCCGGCAGCAGCATGCGCACGTCGACACCACGCCTGGCCGCCTGTTTCAGTTTCCTGCGCAGCGTCCAGGAAGGTATGAAATAGGCGGTGGCAAACCAGATCCGGTGTTCCGCGCGCTTGATCTGTTTGAGTAACGAGCGTTGAATGCCCATCCTGCGGCGCGCCTCGTTGACGGTCACGCGGCCCTTCCCGCCGTCGCTGACGGTCGCCGGCTTGGCGGCCGGCAGCGCCAGTGGCTGTTCGGCATACCGGTCCCGGCTTTCAGTGAAGAGTCGCTGCCAGTCGGCCAGGACCGGCCCGCGGATCTCGATCATGGTCTCGCGCCATTGCAGTTCGGGTGCATGCGGCGGTTCGACCTCGTCGGTCAGCCCGGCACCCCCGGCAAAGGCTACCTCACCGTCGACCAGCAGCAGTTTGCGATGGTCACGGTACAGGCCGCGGGTGGTCTTCAGCCAGAGGATCCGGTACAGGTTGTACAGCCTGCTGTGCGAGTGCAGCGGGTTGTAATACACGATCTCGATTCCGGGCCGGGCCAGTCGTGCACGATCGTGCGGCGTGAGCCGTTGTGCACCGAAGTCGTCGAGCAGCAGGTAAATGCGTACGCCGCGTGCAGCGGCGGCCAGCAGGGCAGCGATGAACCGGTCCGTGACAGCGCCGGAAGCCACCAGGTACATCTCCAGCAGGATGTAGTGCCGGGCCGCGGCAATCGCATCCAGCATGCGCGGAAAGAACACGGTGCTGTCGACCAGTGTGTCGAAGCGGTTGCCGGGTCGCCAGGGGAACTTGTAGCGCCGGTAGGGGTTCATGCGGAGATCATGCGTGTAATTTGTTCACGCAGGTGCATCGATTGGTGTAGGAGCGCAGGCATGCGCGATTATTCGCGGACAACGTCCGCTCCCACACCAATCGATGTATGGGCAGGAGCGCTCCCGCCTGCGCGGGGACAGGCGTTAGGCGCGAGGATATGCCGCTCATTCCGGCCGCTCCATCCGCGGCAGCGGCATGAAGGGGCCGAGTGCCGTGCGTTTCCACCAGTTCCCGGTCCGCTCCCGTTCGGCATAATTTGTGAAATTATATTGATGCGCCTCGACGCGCAGGTAACGTGGCGGCTCATCCGGGAAGGGATTGTGCGCCAGTAATTTGCTGACAGCAGGCGAACCTTCCAGCAGTGCCTCCAGGAAACTGCCGAACCAGGGCAGGTGACGCGGGTGCAGCGTGACGAACCACATCTGCCAGTCGAGGCGTGGCTGGTGGGGGATGATGAAGGTCGGCCGTTCGTCGAGCCGGTCCGGTTTGTGTTTGAACTGGTAGGGCTGCCAGTTGTCCCCGTCATGCGATCCGAGGACTTCCAGCTCGACACGCGGCGTGGTCATGGTCGGGAACACGTGGTACTTGTTGACGATGCTGTACACGGCCGTGTATTTGAGCACGCTGCCGGTCAGGCCCTCGAAGCGGTGGCCGGTGCCGAGTTCGTAGATCTTCAGCGTGCCGATCACGAATAACACCGCGGCCAGCAGGCCGGTGGCAGCGGGAACCAGCAAATCGACGGTGCGTCCGGAAGCGGCGCGCCACCCCGCCCGGTTGTGCATGAATGCCGGCAGCGCGCGCTTGAGGGCGCGGTCGTCGAACAGGAACAGGCACAGGATGATGGTCAGGAAGTTGATCCAGTTGTGGTTGCTGGTCGCGATGATCAGGACCTGCCAGAGGATGGTGAGCCAGGCCGCGGTGAAGCGCCAGCGTCGCGGCAGGAACATCATGAACGGCACGATGAGCTCGACGAACAGGGTGCCGCCGGTGCCGATCTTCAGCAGCCACTCGGGCCACTGGTGCACGTACCAGGCAGCCGGGTTCGGCAGCGGCTGCACCTCGAAGTAGGTGTTCAGTGCGAGCAGCCCGGACCAGGTGGGATCACCGCTGGCCAGCTTGGACAGGCCCGACATGAAGCGCAGGCGGAACAGCAGCCAGCGGAACAGCCAGATAAGCGCGCGCGAACGCGGCGTGAGAAACATGGCCAGGAAACCGGTCTCCAGCAGCAGGGTGTCCCACTGGAAGCTCAGAAACGGCTGCGCGGCATGCACCAGCGAGAGATACAGCAGGAACGCGGCAACCAGTGCCGCGCGCTGGCCGATGCTCAAAATAATCAGCAGTGCGGCGAGGCAGCCGGCACCGGCCGCGCCGGTCAGTACCGCATCACCGGCATTGATCCAGAACAGCGTGGGGACCTGCACATAACGCTCGATGCCGGTGTCGAGCGCAATGTCGGCCAGCCGTTCGCCCAGGGGTATGATGCCCTGGCTGCCGACCAGTCCCTCGATCTGCACGCCGAGCGAGGCGAAGGCGATCAGGTAAATGACGCCCAGCAGCCGCAGGAAGACGGCCGAAACCAGTTGATAGCTGCTCTGTTCGCTAGTCGACATTCGTGCCTAGTGTGACAGACTCCGGGTGTGAGTGATTTCCCGGACTACACTTTGTCTATTCAACGCGAAAACGAGGTGAATATGTTTGATATCCGTCAATCGGGGCACGCCGGGGATCCGGAAATTCCACCGGGCAATCCGCCCGAGGCGCCACCGCCGGATGTCCCGCCCGGCATACCGCCCGGGGGACCGCCCGAGACGACGCCGTCACCGCCACCCGAGGTGCCGGCGGAGCAACCGGTGGAAATTCCGCCCGGGGTGCCGCCGGAGACCTGAGGGCATTTTTTTGTCCATATTCTTCGCGCCTGCAACGAGCTCCTGCTGGCTTCTCGATTGTCGTAGGAGCGCAGGCATGCGCGATATCGTGGCCGGTTTATTCGCGGACAGCGTCCGCTCCTACAGGCATATCGATTGTTGCAGGAGCGCAGGTATGCGCGAATGCCGTGGCCGGATTTATTCGCGGACAGCGTCCGCTCCTACGGGTCATCGGCTGGCGGTGGCCGGCGCGTCAGTGCATTGATCAATCCCTGTGCGCGTTCGTGGTGACTGCCCTGCCAGTAAACCTGCCCGCACGCACTGCACTGCAGGAAGCTGTCGTAGTATTTTCTGGTCTTCGGTTCCAGCCGGTCCGTGACCGCCTGCTTGTCGACCGGCTGCAGGAGGCCGTTGCAGCGTGTACAGCGGCAAAAGGGCGAGACCTGCCGGTACAGGTCGAAGCGCGCCAGCACCTCGCCGACCTGCACGCGGGGCCGCACTGCGCGGACAAAATAGCCGCGTGTAATCAGCTTGCGCTGCAGCAGTGCGCGGTCGCGTGTCAGCACGGTGCGCGGCTCGCGGGCGGCGATGTTCGCCACGGTGTCGTCGTCGTAGTCGTTCCGGTAGAGGCAGTCGAAACCCAGCAGCCGCAGGTAGCGCGCCAGCCGGCCGAGGTTGGCGTCGAGGACGAACGCCGGCGTGCGCAGCGGTGCCGGGCGCAGGCGGACCAGCGGGGTAATGTCGAGACTCTCGAAGACGGGGTAGACGCTGATCCGGTCACCGTCCTGCACGATGTGGCTGAAATCAACCGAGCGCCCGTTGACCAGGATGATATCGACCTCCGTGTGCGGGACGCCGAACGACTCGATCATGTCCTTGACCGAGGTGCGCCGGTCGAAGTCGTGCCTGAACGTGGTCTTGCGCACGGCCGGCGCAAGGAAGTCGTTCAGTTCTTCGTAGAATCGCAGTTGCACGCTGGCCATGGTGATACCGGTCTGCAATGATAATCCATTCCCTTGCCATGCAGTACAGACGGAGGTGGTGGCAAACCATGCAGCATGCCGAATTCATCGACAGCCTGGGCGGCGAGACCTGCCCTGCGGGACTGGATCCCTGCCTGCAGGCGCTGTGGCATGAGGCGCGGGGCGACTGGGAGACGGCCCACGCGATCGTGCAGGACATCGACAGTGTGATGGCTGCACGCATCCATGCCTACCTGCACCGCAGGGAGGGCGAGGACTGGAATGCCCGTTACTGGCATCGACAGGCCGGGACCGCGTTTCCGTCGGGCGTCAGCCTGGAGGATGAGCGGGATACGCTGGTGCGGGAGCTGACTGACTGGGTGTAATCAGCCCGATGCAGGGCCGGTTACAGTCGCCAGGGCCTGCCCTTGCAGCGGTCGCGGTTCTTGCAGTCGGGTGTGCAGCCACGACAGGGCAGGCGCTGCGATTGCACGGGGTCTTGTCGTTGCTGGGCGGCCGGTGCTTTACGGCTGTGGACTGTCGGCGTGGATGCGGACATGGTTGCGGTTAAAAAAAATCGGGATGGTGTTCACACCATCCCGATGATTCATTGGCGGTCACTATGACTTGCATTTCGGGGGAGGAGAGCGACCTGGCGGATCAGAAAGCCCGGTTACCCCTCGTCGATTCCGCTGTCTATCGGGTTGTTGATGATCTGGTGCAAGCGGCTGTCGGGGTCAAAGGACTTCAGTACCTCGATGTCCTCGCGTTCCGCATCCCGAATGGCCTGGTCGTATAACTTGCCGGTGTCCCTGATCTG
>JABDRC010000277.1 GCA_013041945.1 Halobacteria archaeon | reverse complement strand
GCACGGTGGTCACGGGTCGCGTGGAGCGCGGCGTCGTCAAGGTAGGCGAGGAGCTTGAGATCGTTGGCATCAAGGACACGCTGAAGACGACCTGCACGGGTGTGGAGATGTTTCGCAAGCTGCTGGACCAGGGTCAGGCGGGCGACAACGTGGGTGTATTGCTGCGTGGTACGAAGCGCGAAGAGGTTGAGCGTGGTCAGGTGCTGTGCAAGCCCGGGAGTATCAAGCCGCACACGAAGTTCGAGTGTGAGGTGTACGTGCTGAGCAAGGACGAGGGTGGACGTCACACGCCGTTTTTCAGCAATTACCGTCCGCAGTTTTACTTTCGCACGACGGACGTAACGGGTGCGTGTGATTTGCCGGAGGGTGTGGAGATGGTGATGCCGGGTGACAACGTGAAGATGACGGTGTCGCTGATTGCGCCGATTGCGATGGAAGACGGGCTGCGCTTCGCGATTCGCGAGGGTGGCCGTACCGTCGGTGCCGGCGTGGTGTCGAAGATACTCGAGTAACAAGTGAAAGGTGAATCGTGAAAGGTGAATAACATCCGTTTCACGTCTCACATTTCACATTTAACTTAATTTTGGATTAATTAAATGAGCAACCAGAGAATCCGGATACGCCTCAAGGCCTTCGATCACAGGCTGATCGACCAGTCGGCGGCTGAAATTGTCGAGACCGCCCGGCGTACCGGTGCGCAGGTTCGCGGGCCGATCCCGCTGCCGACACGCAAGGAGCGCTTCACCGTGCTGATCTCGCCGCATGTCAACAAGGATGCGCGTGACCAGTACGAGATCCGTACCCACAAACGCCTGATGGACATCGTCGATCCGACGGAAAAAACCGTGGATGCGTTGATGAAGCTGGACCTGGCCGCGGGCGTGGATGTTCAAATCAAGCTGAACTAAACAGAAAATTGCAGGAGCGCATGCTATGCGCGAATGTTTGCCAATTCGCGGACAACCTCCGCTCCTGCAGACGAATGAGAGACACACGTAATGACTATCGGAATTGTTGGGCGCAAAGAGGGTATGACTCGCATCATCAGGGATGACGGCGTCGCTGTGCCTGTCACTGTCATCTCGGTCGAGCCGAACCGCGTGACGCAGGTCAAGACCGTTGAGAATGACGGTTACCGTGCGCTGCAGGTCACCACGGGATCGCGTCGTGCATCGCGCGTCACACGGCCGCTGTCGGGCCACTATGCCAGGGCCGGCACCGAGGCCGGTCGCGGGCTGTGGGAATTCCGTCTTGCCGACCATGAAGGCGAGGACCTGGCGCCGGGCAGCGAGATCAAGGTCGGGATGTTCGAGGAAGGCCAGCGCGTCGACGTGACCGGCACCTCCATCGGCAAGGGCTATGCGGGCGTCGTCAAGCGCTACAACTTCCGCATGCAGGATGCGACCCACGGCAACTCGATTTCGCACCGTGCACCCGGCTCGATTGGCCAGTGCCAGACGCCGGGACGTGTCTTCAAGGGCAAGAAGATGTCGGGTCACATGGGTAATGTCCGCCGCAGTACACAGAACATAGAAGTCGTCCGGATCGACACCGAGCGCAACCTGCTGCTGGTCAAGGGTGCGGTCCCGGGCTCCCGGGGCGGTGACGTTATAATCCGGCCGGCAGTGAAGGCACGTTAGGAGCGGGATGATGAAATTGCAGTTACAGGGTTCGGGTTCGGTCAGCGTTTCCGACGAAAATTTCGGCCAGGAATTCCGTGAAGCCCTGGTCCACCAGGTGGTGACCGCCTGCATGGCCGCAACCCGTGCCGGGAGTGCGCAGCAGAAAAATCGTGCACAGGTGAACGGCGGCGGTGTCAAGCCGTGGCGCCAGAAAGGCACCGGGCGTGCACGTGCCGGCACCATCCGCAGCCCGATCTGGCGTGGCGGTGGCAAGGCATTTCCGTCCATGCCGACGGATTACTCGCAGAAGATCAACCGCAAGATGTATCGTGCGGCGATGCGTTCCATCCTGTCGGAGCTGGTACGTCAGGATCGCCTGGTTGCCGTCAAGTCATTCGGTGTGGATGCACCGAAGACCCGCGAACTGACCGGCAAACTGGCAGAAATGGGGCTCGATAACGTCCTGATCATCTCGGATGACCCGGATGACAACCTGTACCTGGCAGCACGCAACCTGCCGCGCGTTGCCGTGTGTGATGCTGCGGGCGCCGATCCGGTCAGCCTGATCGGCTTCGAAAAGGTGCTGGTTACGACCGCTGCGCTGCAACTGCTCGAGGAGCGCCTCGCATGAACCGGGAAAAACTGATGAACGTTCTGCTGGCACCGGTCGTGTCGGAAAAAAGCAGCCGCCTTGCCGATGCAAACCGGCAGTTTGTCTTCAAGGTGATGAAGAGCGCCACCAAGCCGGAAGTGAAAAAAGCCGTTGAGCTGATGTTCGACGTCAAGGTCGACAACGTGCAGATCAGCAACATGCGCGGCAAGGTCAAGGCGCATGGACGCAGTATCGGTCGTCGCTCCGACTGGAAGAAGGCTTACGTGACATTGTCCGAAGGCCATGATATCGATTTTACAGGGGCCGAGTAACCGACATTTGACGGTCGGACTCTGCCGAAAGGAATACCGAGATGCCACTTGATAAAGCAAAACCAACTTCACCGGGTCGCCGCTTCGTGGTCGGTGTCAGCACGCCTGACCTGCACAAGGGCAAGCCGCACGAGGCGCTGGTCAGCTCGAAGTCGCGGTCCGGCGGGCGCAACAACGCCGGCCGTATTACCACTCGACATCGCGGTGGCGGCCACAAGCGGCGATATCGCGTTATCGATTTCAGGCGCAACAAGACCGGTATTACGGCAAAGGTCGAGCGCATCGAGTACGATCCGAACCGCTCCGCGCACCTGGCGCTGCTGCTTTATGCTGATGGCGAGCGCCGTTATATTCTTGCCCCGAAGGGCGTCAAGGTGGGCGACGAAATTCGCAATGGCAGCAATGCCCCGATCAAGGCCGGCAATGCCATGCCGATGCGCAACATCCCGGTCGGTGCACTGGTGCACAACATCGAAATAAAGCCGGGCAAGGGCGGCCAGCTGGCACGCAGTGCCGGTAACAGCGCCCAGCTCGTTGCACGTGAAGGCGAGCACGCGACCCTGCGGATGCGTTCCGGCGAGATGCGCAAGGTGCTGGCTGACTGCATCGCCACGATCGGCGAGGTAGGCAACGTGGAACACAGCCTGCGTTCACTCGGCAAGGCAGGCGCGGCACGCTGGCGTGGCAAGCGCCCGACAGTGCGCGGCGTGGCAATGAACCCGGTCGACCATCCGCACGGCGGTGGCGAGGGCCGTACCTCCGGTGGCCGCCATCCGGTCAGCCCGTGGGGTGTACCGACCAAGGGCTACCGGACGCGCACCAACAAGCGCACCGACGGCATGATCATACGGCGACGTAACAAGAAATAAGGACTGAGGATTTCATAGTGGCACGCTCAATCAGAAAAGGACCGTTTATCGATACCCACCTGCAGAACAAGGTGGACAAGGCGGTTGCAGAAAACAACAAGCGCCCGATCAAGACCTGGTCGCGCCGTTCCATGGTTCTGCCAGAGATGGTAGGCCTGACGATTGCCATTCATAACGGTCGTCAGCATGTGCCGGTACTGATCAATGAAAACATGGTCGGCCACAAGCTCGGCGAGTTCGCCCTTACGCGTACCTTCAGGGGTCACGTGGGTGACAGGAAAGCGAAGTAAGAGGATTGTCTGATGCAGGTCAGCGCAACACTGAAACAAGTACACATTTCGCCGCAGAAATGCCGCCTGGTTGCTGACCAGGTGCGCGGGCTGCCCGTTGAGAAGGCGCTGAACCTGCTGGGTTTCAGCCAGAAGAAATCAGCCGGGCTGGTTCGCAAGGTACTCGAATCCGCCATTGCGAATGCGGAACACAACGAGGGCGCGGACATCGATGAGCTGAAAGTGGCGGCTATTTATGTCAACGAGGCTCGCACCATGAAACGCTTCCGTGCACGTGCCAAGGGCCGTGGTACACGAATTCTGAAACGCAGCAGTCATATCACCGTCACGGTGGGTGACTGACCGTAGAGGCAATAAAGTATGGGTCAGAAAGTAAATCCAACCGGTATCCGGCTCGGCATCGTCAAGGACTGGACGTCCACATGGTTTGCCGACTCGGATAATTTCGCCGACTACCTGAACACGGATCTGGAGATTCGGGGTTTCATCAGGAAGCGCCTGTCGCAGGCCTCTGTGAGCCGTATCCAGATTGCCCGCCCTGCATCGAATGCAGTGATTACCGTGCACACCGCGCGCCCGGGCATCGTGATCGGCAAGAAAGGCGAGGATATCGACCGCCTGCGCAAGGAAGTCTCGGTACGCATGGGCATCCCGGTCAGTATCAACATCGAGGAGATCCGCAAGCCCGAGCTGGACGCGACGCTGGTCGCCGAAAGTGTGGCGCAGCAGCTGGAGCGTCGTATCATGTTTCGCCGCGCCATGAAGCGCGCCGTGAGCAATTCCATGCGCATCGGTGCACAGGGCATCAAGATCAAGGTCGGCGGCCGCCTGAACGGTGCGGAGATAGCCCGCAGTGAATGGTATCGCGAGGGCCGCGTACCGCTGCACACCCTGCGTGCCGACATCGACTACGGTACCGCGGAAGCCAACACCACCTACGGGGTGATCGGTGTCAAGGTCTGGATCTTCAAGGGCGAAGTGATTGGCGCGACAGATGAGGCCGAGGCCGAGGCGCCACGCAAGGCCGCTTCCTGACCGCGGATAAGTACGGAGAACAGAGATGTTACAGCCCAAGAGAACAAAATTTCGCAAGCAGCAAAAAGGCCGCAACCGCGGCCTGGCGCAGCGCGGCAGCAAGGTCAGCTTCGGCGAGTACGGCCTGAAGGCAACCGCCCGCGGACGCATGACGGCCCGCCAGGTCGAGGCTGCCCGCCGCACCATTACCCGCCATGTGAAGCGCGGCGGGAAGATCTGGATCCGCGTGTTCCCGGACGTGCCGGTCACCAAGAAGCCGATCGAGGTCAGGCAGGGCAAGGGCAAGGGCAACGTCGAGTACTGGATTGCCCAGATACAGCCGGGACGCATGCTCTACGAGATCGAGGGTGTTTCGGAAGAGATCGCGCGCGAGGCCTTCCAGCTGGCCGCGGCGAAGCTGCCGTTCAAGACAACATTTGTAGCACGGACATTATTGTGATGAATGCCCAGGAACTAAGATCGAAATCAGTCAGTGAGCTCAAGATCGAGCTGCACAACCTGCTGCGCGAGAAATTCAATCTCGGTATGCAGCGCGGTACCGGCCAGCTCGCGCGCCCTGACCAGGTCAAGAAGGTGCGCAAGGATATTGCACGTATCAACACCGTGCTGGGTGAAAAGGCAAAAGCGGATGACGCATCATGAGTGAAACGACAGAGACAGGTAAAACGGTAACCGGCAAGGTCATCAGCAACAAAATGGACAAGTCGGCGACTGTCCTGATCGAGCGCAAGGTGAAGCACCCGGTCTACGGCAAGTACATTCGTCGTTCGACCAGGCTGCATATCCACGATGCGGAAAATGCCTGCCAGGAAGGTGATGTCGTCACCATCGAGCAGTGTCGTCCGCTGTCCAGGACCAAGTCCTGGCGGCTGGTGGAAATCGTCGGGCGCAGCGATTAGTCGTCCCGGTTGGCGTAACGAGATAAACGGAATAACAGCATGATACAGATGCAATCAATGCTTGATGTTGCAGACAACAGCGGCGCGC
>JABDRC010000276.1 GCA_013041945.1 Halobacteria archaeon | reverse complement strand
GCGGGAATGACGAGGTATTTTATATTTTCCGTGTCTTCCGTAGAGTAAGATATGTTGACATCGACATGCTGTCGAAAATGGAATGGGTTTATATTTTTCATTTCCTTCCGCGGGTTCTGCACCGATGTATTGTTCTGATTTCTCCCTCCAGGAAAACTATTGTTTCCCGCGCTTGTTATCTTCTGTTGCAGTCCTCATTCACTGGGCTAGAATATCCATGCCCGGCGGTCCGGCCGGCCAGTCAATCATTCAAAAGGAAAGGCCCGATGATAGACCTCAAATCCATTGTCTACGGTGTTGTCGTTGCATGCGTCATGCTGTTGCTTACCGCATTTGCCGGTATTGTCTCGGCAGACACGCTGGTGATGAAAGATGGCTCGCGACTCAACGGCGAGGTCGTCCGCCAGGAAGGCGGCAGCCTGGAATTCAGTACACCCTACGCCGGTGTCATCCACGTACAGTGGTCAGAGGTCAGCGAAGTCGAGACCGACAAGCCGATGGAGCTGTTCCTGGGGAACAGGGAGCTGATCAGGACACAGGGCATCACGCGCACGGACGCAGGACTGTCTGTGGAGACTGCAGACGGACCCCGGCAGCTTGCGGATACGGATAT
This sequence comes from Halobacteria archaeon, assembly GCA_013041945.1. Lineage (GTDB taxonomy): Bacteria > Pseudomonadota > Gammaproteobacteria > UBA9214 > UBA9214 > UBA9214. The sequence continues at coordinate 2,221 of JABDRC010000276.1, read as the reverse complement.
TGCCTATATCAACCCGGACAAGTGGCAACGCGGCGAAGGCTACAAGCTGAGCGGTCGTGCTAACCTCGGGCTCGAGTTTCAGGAGGGTAATACCGAGACGGAGGAGCTGGGAGTGGATGGCGAGATCGGGGTGCGGCGCCAGCATGACCGGTTGAAGGTGGCCGGGCAGTTCGAGAAGGACAAGAGCGCGGGCGTGACTACGGCAGAGAACTGGCTGTTGAACGGCAAGTATGACTACTTCGTCACTGACAAGTGGTACTACGGCGCTACCCTGAAATTCGAGCATGATGAATTTGCCGATCTCGATTTGCGCACCTCACTGGGCCCGCACATCGGTTATCAGTTCTATGAAAGCAAGGCACTCAACCTGAGCGTCGATGCCGGACTGCTGTACGTGATCGATGATTTTACGGTGGCCCCGGATGACGAATACAGCGCGTTTGGCTGGAATGTCGACTTCGACAAGCTGGTCTTCGGCGAGCGTTTCCAGGTCTACCACCGGCACAACGGCCAGCTGCAGATTGGCGACAGCGAGAATCTGGTCGTCAACTCCTGGACCGGCCTGCGTTTTCCGTTGTATGCCGGCGTACTGGCCAGTACCGAGGTGCAGGCCGACTACGACGGCGGCGCACCAGCCGGCGTGGACAAGGTCGATACCACCTACCGCATCAAGATGGGTTATCAGTGGTAAAGAAGGTAGATACCTGGCCTGTATTATTCAGACGCAAGACTTGATGGCCACGGAATCCACGGAAGGACACGGAAAGATAAAATACCTCGTCATTCCCGCGCAGGCGAGAATCCAGTCATAAAACAACATCACACTTCAACAGATAATTTGATTCCAAATTATTTGCAAGAAGAACATTGAAGCTATATTGCCGAATCGTCCAGGCATAGCAAACCAGCTACAGGTTATGCGCATCAGGCTGGATTCCCGCCTCGGCAATTGCTCCATGCATTACCCTACCTCCTGCATCCCTGCAGTCGTGTGCGGGTATGACGAGGTATTTTTCATGACACAGTAATTGTTGCGTAAAACGCACCCTGTGCCCCTGATTCCCGCCGGAACCTGTCCCAGCGAAGGCGTGGGTAAAATTGCGGCTTTGTTGTTTTTTCGGGTTCTTCCGTGGATTCCGTGGCTGTTGTTTTTAGGTGTTGAGAATGAGCTGTTTTCATATCAGCCAAACTGCTTTACGATCTTGTCGTACATCACCAGGACAAACACCAGAACAGAGGACAGCAGCAGCAGGTTGCTGACGATGCCGTTGCGCAAATCGCCCAGCCACTGGCGGCGGTTATTCAGGAACAGCAGAATGATGCCGAGCAGGGGCATGAAGAAGGCCCCCGCGACGGCGTAGATGATGACCAGCCACACCGGTTTGCCGGCCAGCAGCAGCGCCATCGGCGGTATGGCGATGTAGACAAGGTAAGCGCGGTACTCCATGGAACGGGTGTCGACTTCACGCGGCGTTTTGCCACGCAAGGTGTACTGTTGCACGAAATCCGCAAACAGGTACGGTATACCCTGCCAGACACCGAGCATGGAGCTGAACACCGCGCACCAGAAACCAACCAGAAAAAACGACATCCCCACCGGCCCGACCACCAGTTCGAGTCGTTTTGCCACACTGAGGGCCATCTCCGGCCCGGTGACCTGTTCGGGCGATACCCCGGCCGAAACGATCATGATGGCCATGCCGAACAGGCCGGTCAGGATGTAGGCGACGGCCAGGTCCGTTCTCGACCGCGCCAGGTCCTCGCGTGATATCCAGCCGCGTTCGCGGATCCAGTAGCCGTAGCACATGAGTGTGACACTGCCGCCGACACCGCCGATGACACCGAAGATGAACAGGGCCGATCCGTCCGGTATGGACGGCCGCAGCAGGCCATCGAGCAGTCCCTCTGACTCGGGTATCACGAGTATGGCGCAGAGAATGACGACCACCATCATCAGCGCCATGAAGGTCTTCATCAGTCGCTCGAGCAGCGCATAGCGGCCGGTCACTACAAGCACCACGGCCAGCAGCGCCTCTATGACGCCCCATGCCTGCACGGCGAGGGACGGGACCAGCGCATGGGCGGCCAGTCCGGTGGCGGCAATCAGTGCAGCCGCAACGATGAAGGTCCACAGCAGCAGGTAGATGAAGAAATAGAGAGAGAAGAAGACCGGCAGCCGGTGAACCCAGCCTTCCAGCAGCGTGGTGCCGGTCGCCAGTTG
>JABDRC010000272.1 GCA_013041945.1 Halobacteria archaeon | reverse complement strand
TGGCGGCCTCGTCCAGGATCTGCTGGGCGCTCTTGCCGTCGCCGCGGATGGGTGGACCGATGCGGACCTGGATGACCCCGGGGCGCTTGATGAAGCTGCGCCGCGGCCAGTACTCACCGGCGTTGTGGGCGACGGGGATGATCGGGTAGCCGGACTGCTCGGCGAGCACCGCGCCACCGATGCGATAGCGTCCTTTTTTGCCCGGCGGGATGCGGGTGCCTTCGGGGAAGATGACAACCCAGATTCCCTCCTGTAAACGAGCCGTACCCTGGGTGACCAGTTGGGCGACGGCGGCACGGCCACTGCCGCGATTGATGGCGATACAGTTCATCAGCGCCAGGCCCCAGCCAAAAATAGGAACGGCCATGAGTTCCTTTTTTGCAACCCAGACCTGGCGCGGGAAGATTTTCTGCAGGGCGACCGTCTCCCAGGTTGACTGGTGCTTGGCAAAGACGATGGCCGGTTGTTCTCCGATGTGTTCCGCACCCTGGATCTCGTGCCTCAGGCGGCAGGTGACCTTCAGCCACCAGAGGATGAAGTTGACCCAGGTCTGCACGATGGCCCAGCGCCGGGCATGCGAGATCGGGAACAGCAGCAACAGCACCATGACATAAGCCACGATGGAAACGGGGAACACCACCCAGAATGCCAGCGAGCGCAGCCACAGGAGCGGGTAGGCGGGATCGTTGGCGGCGGTCATGCTCAGTGCTCCGTGGCGGGAGCCGGCGGGAGTAGCAGGAAGTCCACGGCGCTGTAGAGGTCATTGAACACCGGAACCGACGGATCGAGTCCCGGCTGGCTGACCGCGCCGAAGCCCCGGCCGGTCTTGACCAGCAGCGGCCGCGCACCGGCGGCCGTGGCCGCCTGGACATAGGCCAGCGAATCGCCGATCACCGGCAGGCCCGCCAGGCTGACGTGCAGTCGCGCAGCGATATCACGTAACAGGCCGGGTGCCGGCATGCGACAGTCACACCCGGTAGCCGGCGCATGCGAACAGTAGAAAATGGCATCGATTACCCCGCCGCTTTCCGCCACGTGCCGCCGCATGGCATCGTGCTGGCGAACCATTGCACCGGGATTCGGGGTATCGCCGGACAGCCCGGGCTGGTTGAAGGCTACGATGATACGGTAGCCGGCATGGTGCAGCCGGGCGATGGCCTCCAGGCTGCCGCGGATCGGGTGCCACTCGAGCGCGGTGGTGGCGCCTTCTTCAGGCAGCTCGTTGATCACGCCGCTGGCGCCGAGGATGACCGGTTGCATCAGGAGTCCCGGAATTCCGAAACGCGGATACGTCCGCCAATCATGCGTGAGTCGCGCGCATCGAGTTTCTGCATCTTCTTCCAGAACTCTCCGTCAAGATCGAAGCCGGCTGCAATCGCAGTACCGACAAGCAGGATGAACAGGTCAGCACATTCCTCGGCGAGTTGTTCCCGTTCCTTGCCCTTGGTGACGCAGGCGGATATTTCACCGAGTTCCTCTGCCATCAGTGCCACACGGTAGGCCAGCTCCTCGCCCCCGGTGTTCCTGAAATCATGCTTGTCGTGAAAGGCTTGCACCGCGGCCAGCATGTTCCTGTAGGAGTCTGTGTCTGTCATGTTCATGTACCGTGCTGTTAGCCTGGACAGGACGATTGCCTACTGCAACCGTGAGATGTCCGCGACCTGCAGGAAAAGATCCGCCAGTCGCTGCAGCAGTGCGAGGCGATTATCACGCAGCGCCGGATCGTCCGCCATCACCATGACATCGTCGAAGAAACGGTCCACCGGTGCCTGCAGACCGGCCAGGCTGCGCAGGGCATCGGTATAGGCACGCTGTTCGATCAACGGCTGAATGCTTTTGGCCTGTTCGGAAATGGCCGCGGCAAGTGTCTGTTCGGCTGATTCCTGCAGCAGCTCGTTCGAGCAGGTGTCGGGAATGGCCGTGTCACTCTTGCGCAGTATATTGCGGATACGCTTGTTGGCCGCTGCCAGGTTTTCGGCCTCGGGCATGGCGTGGAAGGCGCGTACCGCCCGCATGCGCTGATCGAAATCCAGCGGCCGTCTGGGCTGGCGTGCGAGCACGGCCTCGAATACATGCACATCGTAACCGGCATGGCCCGTGCCAGCCTCACGACCGGTTCCCGGTCTCTCCTTCTCCGTATACCAGTTGCGCAGGCGGCCCATCAGGAAATCGAATACTTCATCGATGCATGCCGCTGCATCCAGTGATTCATCATACTGTCCCGCGGCGGTCAGCAGCAGTTCGTACAGGTCCAGCTCGAGCTGCTGTTCGATGATTATCCGCAGTACGCCGAGCGCGGCGCGGCGCAGGGCAAACGGGTCCTTGTCACCGGTCGGTGGCTGGCCGATGGTGAAAATACCGACCAGGGTGTCGATGCGCTCCGCCAGTGCCAGCACCTGCCCCGTTGCCGAGGCGGGCAGTTCGTCGCCGGCGAAGCGCGGCTGGTACTGCTCGTCGAGTGCGGCGGCGACCGCCGGATCTTCACCGTCATGCAGGGCATAGTATCGCCCCATGATGCCCTGCAGCTCGGGGAACTCGTACACCATATTTGTCAACAGGTCGCACTTGCAGAGTTCGGCGGCACGCATGGCTGTTTGCGTGTCTGTACCCAGCGTTTCGGCAAGGTATCCCGACAGCGCGGCGATACGTCGTTGCTTGTCACCGAGTGTGCCGAGCTTTTTCTGGAAGGTCATCCTGTCCAGCTGGATTACGCGGCTTGCCAGCGTTTGCTTGCGGTCCTGTTCCCAGAAGAACGCGGCGTCTTCCAGGCGCGGCCGGATAACGCGTTCGTTGCCGGCCTGTACCTGGATCGGGTCCTTGCTGACGATGTTAGCGACGGTAATGAAGTCCTGCATCAGGCTGCCGTCGACGGCACGCACCGGGAAGAATTTCTGGTGGTCCTGCATGCTGGAGACCAGCGCTTCGGACGGCACTTCCAGGAAGCGCGCATCGAAGCCGCCGGTGATGGCCACCGGCCATTCCACCAGCGCGGTGACTTCATCGAGCAGGTCTTCATCGATGACGGCCCGGCCACCGCAGGCCCTGCCGGCATCCGTCACCTGGGCACGAATCGATTCGCGCCGCCGGTCCATGTCTGCCAGCACCATGCCATCGTGCTCCAGCGTGTCCGCATAGTCGGCCGGTGATTCGATGCGGATGGCTGCATTGTGGTGGAAGCGGTGACCGCGCGTCTCGTTGCCGCAGTCCCGTCCCATGATGTTTCCCTCGACGGTATCACCGCCCAGCATCAGCACCACCCAGTGAACCGGGCGGACGAATTCAAAGTTGTTGTCACCCCAGCGCATGCGCTTCGGCACGGGCAGCAGCTTGAGTGCCTGTTCGACCATGCCGGGCAGGAGCTCCGCACAGTCCTTGCCCGACTCGGTCGTCTGCCAGGCCAGCCAGGCGCCCTTGTCGGTCTCGAGCCGCTGCAAATCGTCGACACTCACGCCGCAGGAGCGCGCAAATCCCTCCGCCGGTTTGGTCGGCCTGTCGTCGTCATCGAAGGCGGCCTGCAGTGCCGGGCCGCGACGCGTGATGTCGCGGTCTGGTTGTCGCAGCGGCACGTCGCGGACCAGGACCGCCAGCCGGCGCGGCGTGGCGAATGCCGTGCAAGCACCGTGCGGCAGGTGATGCTCGTCCAGCTGTGCGTCAAGCGCATCGCGAAAGGCATCGTGCATACGCCGCAGCGCATTCGGCGGCAGTTCCTCGGTGCCGATCTCGACCAGCAGGTCCGCTGTGCTGCTCACGATGCCGTTTCCCCCGCAAGCCGCATCGGAAAGCCGAGAGATTCGCGTCGCGCATAGTAGGCCTCGGCGACCTGTCGTGACAGCGTGCGCACGCGCAGGATGTAGCGCTGCCGCTCGGTGACCGAGATGGCATTGCGCGCATCCAGCAGGTTGAAGGTGTGCGAGGCCTTCAGCGCCATTTCATAGGCGGGCAGCGGCAGGCCGGCCTCGATCAGGCGGTTGCTTTCCCGCTCGCAGCTGTCGAACCAGCCAAGCAGTGCATCGATGTCTGCGTGCTCGAAATTGTAGGCGGACATCTCGACCTCGTTCTGGTGAAAGACGTCGCGGTAGGTGATCGGACCTTCCGCTCCCTCCGTCCACACCAGGTCGAACACGCTCTCGACCTCCTGCAGGTACATCGCGATGCGTTCCAGACCATAGGTGATTTCGCCGGTAACCGGTTTGCACTCGAGTCCGCCGACCTGCTGGAAATAGGTGAATTGCGTGACCTCCATGCCGTTCAGCCACACCTCCCAGCCGAGACCCCAGGCACCCAGGGTGGGGGATTCCCAGTTGTCTTCGACAAAACGTATGTCATGCACCAGCGTATCGATACCCAGTTCGCGCAACGAGTCGAGGTACAGGTCCTGGATATCGTCGGGCGAGGGCTTCAGCACCACCTGGAACTGGTAGTAGTGCTGCAGGCGGTTCGGATTTTCCCCGTAGCGGCCGTCCGTGGGCCGTCGTGACGGCTGCACGTAGGCCGAACGCCAGGGCTCGGGACCGATGGCGCGCAGGAACGTGGCCGGATGGAAGGTGCCGGCACCAACCTCCATGTCATAGGGCTGCAACAGGGCGCAGCCGCGTGCTCCCCAGTATTGCTGCAGTGCGAGGATCAGGTCCTGGAATGTCTGCGGTGTGTCCGGCACGTTGTTGTTCGCGGTGATTACAAGCCCGGCAGTATACCGTGAGCGCCACCCATAACGGCAAGGCATTTCCGGGAAATTTGCGCTCTGGCGGGACGTAATGGCTGCATATGTGGTATAGCTGGTTACACAAGGTGCTAAAGCACGGGCTGCAAGCGGTCGAATGACTACAGGCATCCCCGGTGGAGGAACGGCATGAGTCAACTCATTCTCGAACCGACATCACAGGCACAGTGGCAGACGCTGATACACGAAGCCCAGGCGGCCTGTGACAGGAACCTCGACGAGACACTGGAAAGTTACCTGGTGTTTCTGCTCATGCGTTTTGCCGACAGGCCCGAGTGCACCGCGCGCATCATGGCCGAAGATTACCTGCAGTCGCAGCAGTTGCAGGGCGCGCACCGCGAGGAATGCCTGCGTGATGTCGGCGACCACTGCCTGCTGTTCTCCGGCTTGTTCCCGCGCCTGGCGGAACGCCGCCTCGTTCGAGTCAGCTATTTCGTCAACATCGGGCGCTCGTCCTATCGTCAGCTGTCGGATGTCGTCGGCCGGCAGCGTGCGGCGCTGTACGGACAATTATCCGAAGCCTTCATCGTCCTCATGGATATCCTGCACACCATGCGCGAACTCGGCGGCCAGTCCCTGCTGACGCCGATACAGGCCATGGAGCTCTGGCAGGAGACCGGCAGCCGGCGCTGCCTGCAGCAGCTTGGCGGCGGGCGTAATGCGCTGCCGGTCAGCGGCAGCGACGAAACCCACTGAATCCCTGTCTTATTTACAAACCCGTGCGCTGCATGGGTTAATATGTCCATACAGGTTAATCGTAGCCCGGGCGCGGAGAATGCCGCGCAATTAATTCATACCTGTCTCTCCCTCTCCCGGAGTGAGAGGGGAAGATATTCTTTACGGAATTTTTTTATCCCGGCAATGACTGAACAACGTAAAGCGGTTGCACTGATCTCCGGTGGCCTTGATTCGTTCCTCGCGGCGCGCACAGTGATGGACCAGGGCGTGCACGTGGAAGGCATCAATTTCTACACCGGCTTTTGCGTCGAGGGACATACGCATGCCATCCGTGAAAAGGACCGTGCTCGCCCGAAGCGCAACAATGCGCTGTGGGTGGCGGAGCAGCTGGGCATCAGGCTGCATATCGTCGACATCATCGAGGAATACATGGATGTCGTGATCAACCCGCAGCACGGCTACGGTACTCACCTCAATCCCTGTCTCGATTGCAAGGTCTTCATGGTCAACAAGGCACGCGAATGGATCGTGGAACATGACTTTGATTTCATCATCACCGGCGAGGTGGTCGGTCAGCGACCCATGTCGCAGCGCAAGCACACCATGACGATGGTTGCGAGGGATTCCGGCGCCGGCGACCGGCTGGTGCGGCCGCTGTGCGCACAGAACCTGCCGCCCACGCTGCCCGAGCAGAAAGGCTGGCTGGAGCGCGACCGCATGTACGGCTTCAGCGGCCGCTCGCGCAGGCCGCAGATGGCGCTGGCGGCGAAATATGGTTTCGAGGACTATGCGCAGCCCGCCGGCGGCTGCTGTTTCCTGACCGACAGGCAGTACTCGATCAAGCTCGAAGACCTGTGGAAAACACGCGGCCGGCGTGAATACGATCTCGATGACATCATGCTGCTGAAGGTGGGACGACACCTGCGACCGCGCGCTGATCTCAAACTCATCGTCGGGCGCGAGGAGGGCGAAAACCGGTTCCTGGAAGGCTATCGCAGGCGTTTTGTGCACATGCTGCCGGCCAGTCATGTCGGTCCGCTGGTGTTGCTGGATGGTAATACCGATACAAACGCAATCGAACTTGCCGCACGCCTGACTGCGCGTTTCAGCAAGGGGCGCGATGCCGGGCAGGTGACGGTTGAGATCAACGACAGGGACGGCAACAGCCGGATGCTCGCGGTCAGGCCCATGCCGGCCGACGAGATCCCCGCCGACTGGTATCTATGAATACCGCCACAATCGATGCGCGCCACCTGCTGTGCCCGCTCCCGGTGATCCGTACCCAGGATGCCGTTGCAGACTGCCGGCCGGGCGACCACCTGCAGGTGGTCTGCACCGATCCCGGCGTAGTGCATGACATACCCGCGTGGTGCCGGGTACATGGACATGAAGTGTATGCAATCGAACGCAGCGACAACGAAATCATGATCGGGATACAGGTCGGGGAGGCTGACTGATGGGCCATACGCACTTGCCGGATCCGCTTGATCAGCGCTACAGCGAGGTACGCAATATCACGCTGATCGGCGCCGGCGTCGACCTGGTCCTCGGCGTGGCGAAGCTGATAGTCGGCGTCATTGCCAGTTCGCAGGCGCTGATCGCCGACGGCGTACACTCACTGTCGGACCTGGCGACGGATTTCCTGGTGCTGTTTGCGGCCAAGCACGCACATCGCGAGGCCGACGAGGAACACCCGTACGGTCACGGGCGTATCGAGACCCTGGCCACGGTGGTGCTCGGTGTGGCGCTGATAGTGGTCGCGATCGGGATCTGTTTCGATGCCGCCCGGCGTTTGCTGGATCCGCAGCTGTTGCTGCACCCGGGCCTGCTCGCCCTGCTGGTCGCCGCACTGTCGGTCGTCGCCAAGGAGATCATCTACCAGTACACCGCGCGCGTGGGGCGCCGCCTGCGTTCCAAGATGCTGCTCGCAAACGCCTGGCACAGTCGCAGCGATGCCATCTCGTCCGTCGTGGTGATGATTGGCGTGGGCGGTGCCATGGCGGGCTATCCCAACCTCGATGCGGTGGCCGCGATCGTGGTTGCACTGATGATCGCGAAGATCGGCTGGGGCCTGTTGTGGCAGAGCCTGCAGGAACTGATCGACACCGCGCTGAATCCCGAACAGGTCGAGGAGATTCGGCATGCCATACTCGAGGTCGACGGGGTGCGCGCTTGCCACATGCTGCGTACCCGCGTCAGCGGCAGCGACTCCCTGGTGGATGTGCACATCATCGTAGACCCGCTGCTCAGTGTGTCCGAAGGCCACCAGATCGGCGAACATGTGCGCCTGCGGCTGCTCAATGAGCTCGAGCACGTGGTGGACGTGACCGTGCACATCGACCCGGAGGACGACGAGACCGCTTCGCCGTCCAACCAGTTGCCGTTACGCACCGAGGTGATGCGACGCCTGCAGGGGCAGTGGGCGGACCTGTCACTGGATGGTTGCCTTGACAGGGTGGTGTTGCATTACCTCGATGGCAAAATTCACGTCGATGTATTCCTCGATGCCTCGCGCGCCACGCCGGGGCGTGCCCGTGAACTGTCGGGCCCCGTCCGCGAGGCGGCCCTGCGTGCGGAGGATATCGGCACGGTGAATGTATACGTTGCCGAATAAGTTGCACTAAAACAGGGCATGCTGCTGCCTATATGCACCAATATGGTGCGTTGACAAGGCCCTGGCATGAAGATAAACCGGTGAAAACTTTGCATTTCCGACCAATCCGGTGCGTGGCATAATTCCTGCTTCGTTAAAGAACAAGAATCGTCATGATTTTGAGGATGCCGCTGTTCGTGATGGGGGCGGCATGTAATTTTTTGCGCAATTGATTTTTGGAGGAGTTGTAAATGTCTGCAACCAAAATTTTGAAAATGATCAAGGACAACGACGTCAAGTACGTCGACCTGCGATTTACCGACACCATCGGCAAGGAACAGCATGTGACGCTGCCGGCCAGCCAGGTTGGCACCAGCATGTTCAAGGAAGGCAAGATGTTCGACGGATCGAGCATCTCCGGCTGGAAGGGCATCAACGAGTCCGACATGGTCCTCATGCCGGACACGACCACCGGCGTGATGGATCTTTTCAGTGACGAGCCGACCCTGATCCTGCGCTGTGACATCCTTGAACCCACCACCATGCAGGGCTACGAACGCGATCCGCGTTCCATCGCCAAGCGTGCCGAGGCCTACCTGAAGTCGACCAAGATTGCGGATACCGCCTACTTCGGACCGGAGCCGGAATTCTTCGTACTCGATGACGTTCGCTGGGGTGCCGACATGAGCGGCTCCTTCTGCAAGATCGATTCGGACGAGGCCTCCTGGAATTCCGAGCGTGTCTTTGAAGACGGCAACATCGGCCATCGTCCCACGGTCAAGGGCGGTTATTTCCCGGTCCCGCCGGTGGATTCACTGCATGACCTGCGTGGCGCCATGTGTCTCGCCCTGGAAGAAATGGGCGTGCCGGTGGAAGTGCATCACCATGAGGTGGCCACCGCCGGTCAGTGTGAAATCGGTACCAGATTCGACACCCTGACGACCCGCGCCGACATGAACCAGATCCTGAAATACGTGGTGCATAACGTGGCGCATGGCTATGGCAAGACCGCCACCTTCATGCCGAAACCGATTGTCGGTGACAACGGCAGCGGCATGCATGTTCACCAGTCACTTGCCAAGGCCGGCAAGAACATCTTTACCGGCAACAAGTACGGTGGCCTGTCGCAACAGGCGCTCTACTACATCGGCGGCATCTTCAAGCATGCGCGCGCCCTGAATGCCTTTACCAACGCCAGCACCAACAGCTACAAGCGCCTGGTTCCGGGCTTCGAGGCACCGGTCATGCTGGCCTACTCGGCCCGCAACCGCTCCGCGTCGGTCCGTATCCCGTTCGAATCCAACCCGAAGGGACGTCGTGTCGAGATTCGCTTCCCGGACTCCAACGGTAATCCGTACCTGTGTTTCGCGGCCATGCTGATGGCCGGACTGGACGGCATCAAGAACAAGATCGATCCGGGCGAGGCCATGGACAAGGATCTGTACGATCTGCCGCCGGAAGAGGAGCGGGAGATTGACACGGTCTGCAGTTCACTGGACGAGGCGCTGGAGGCACTCGATGCCGACCGCAAGTTCCTGACCGCGGGCGGCGTGTTCACCGACGACATGATCGACGGTTACATCGATCTCAAGATGGAGGAAGTCACGCGTCTGCGCATGACCACCCATCCGGTCGAATTCGACATGTACTACAGCCTCTGACCGGCTGCGGTTCGTCGAAATCCACGAAGAGCGCCCCGCGGGGCGCTCTTTTTTTTTCTGCAGCGGCCGCTAAAACAGGCAGGTTTCGGGGATAGACACGGTCCCGGGTGCACTTGGGGCCGATGAGCGTGTCCAAATCACCGACGGTGCGTATTGCATCAAGTCGGTTTCGCATATAAGGTAGTGATATGAAAGTATTTATTTCGGTATTGCTGTTGTTGGCCACGCCCGCAGTGGCCGATGTCTACAAAACGGTCACCCCGGACGGTGAGGTGATCTACAGTGACGTGAAGACGCAGGGCGCCAAACAGATGAACGTGCCCAAGCCGCAGACCTATACGCCGACACCGCTGCCCGTGCGGGTCAATCCACCGGCTGCACCGGAAGAAAAAGAGGTCTATAGCAGTTTCACCATCGATTCACCGGTCAATAAGGAGACCATTCGCGACAATCTCGGCAACATCCCGTTGCTGCTGACGCTGGAGCCGGAGCTGGTTGCAAAGGACGGTCATCGCATCCAGTATTTCCTGGATGGCCAGCCACATGGCCGCCCAACGGTCGATACCGAAAAAACCTACACCAACGTGGACCGGGGCGAGCACCAGGTGTCCGCGGCCGTGATCGATGGCAACGGGACGTCGATTATCAACACACTGACGGTCAACGTTTTTGTGCATCGCGAGGCCAGCCGGCATCCGAACAGCCCGCTGAATCCAAATAACCCGAACAACCAGCTCGGTCCCGGTGGCCGACCGATTATCTCCACGCCTGATATGCCCTTGCCGCCCCCTGGCGATCCCGCTGGTCATCCGTTCCCCCCACAGGTCGCGCCGCCCACCGGTCTGCCATCAGCTTCCCCGTAATCCGCCGGTACAATCCAGTGCCGTGACACGTTGCACTATTATGGTGCATACTGATCGTTAATCATTTCATGTTGCGTTGCCTTCGGTGTAACGCGCCTGCCACTATCTATATGTATTTGCGGAATAAATATTTCTGTCATGATCGCAGGCATGGGTATTGAAAGCTGGTTTGTTTTTTGCAAGAACCTGGTAGATGCCTGGAAATCACGTCAACAACATCAATTACGGACAGGTGCTGGATAACCTCAGCACCGCTGTCATGGTGTTCGACACCCGTTTCAGGCTGCGCTATATCAACC
>JABDRC010000269.1 GCA_013041945.1 Halobacteria archaeon | reverse complement strand
ATCCATGTATTCGCGCTCTTCGACGCGGATGGCGACGCTCAGCGCCTTTTCGACCACGCCGTCCGGATTCATCGCAATCAGATCATCGCAATTGGCGCGTATGGTCTCGAGTGCATCGATCGCGCGCCGGGTATCCTCGCCGCGTTGCGGTACACCGATGTCCTCGTACAGCTCGCGCAGCCACACGGCATGCAGTTTTTCCTCGCCGGCGACCTTGCGAAACAGGGTGGCCAGCCCGGGGTAACCCGCCTGCTTGGCCCAGCGGGCGAATTCCGGATACATGATCTGGTTCTCGTATTCTTCCACGTCAACGAATGATTCCGCGGTCTTGTCGGATTGTTCGGACTGTTGGGCTGCGGCGAAGCACTGGAAGATCATTTCTTCGGTAATTTCTTTTGTTTCCATATTTCCCCCTGGTGGAATAGACATCGAAGATATCTTGCGCCCTGCACGTTCAGGCCGGACCTGGTGGTGCAGGACAACGCGCATTTATCCTATTGCAATCTGTCCGGAAAAAACACATTTTTTTCTGCGGCCGCCACCAGGATCCGTGCATGGTCGCAGGCGAATTCCCACCAGCGCCTTGTCATGCAATGCTATCCATGGCCCACCCCAACCGTGCCGGGGAAAGCGCCAAGCCACTGGTCTGAATGGGGAAAATTCACTCCACCGGGTGCATGTTGCGCCCGCTATCCAGGATGCGGTGTAGTTCCTCGCCATTGAAGGAACGGTCGTCCGGATAGGTGCCGTCACCCGGTTGCCGGGCCTCAAGGGTGGTCCATGCGTCGGCCGGTAAACCGTCCTGCAGGGTTCTATGGGCCGGACGGAATAGCCACTGTCCGGTACGGTGTTCGAGTTCTCCCTCACCCAGGCCCAGCGCGACCGGCGATTGGTGGCATGACGCGCAACGCCTGGCCGGGCCTGTGGTATGCGGCGACAGGGAACCGAACAAACGGCGAAACAGGGGCGCCTCGAAGTCCGGGTGATGGACGGACATGATCATGCCCGGTACGAAGGTTGTGATATCACCTGTTGCGGTGACGCCGAGCGGCGGCAGATCGTTGCGGATTCCTGCCCGCTGCTGTGACCACCGGCCGGGCGTCTCTTTCCGCTCCACAAGGTCCCATTGCGGTTCATCGGGTGAATAGTCCAGGTGGCAGGCATAGCACTGCGGGGCCCATTGTGTGTGACAGGCATTACAGGTGAGTCGGGAATGTTCGGACTGTTCCGTATGGTCGGCGGCAAGGTATGAGGGGATTGATCGCCGCTGCCCTGCCAGTTTCGTATGCAGTACCAGATCGTCACCGCGGACCTCGATGTGCCAGAGCGGTGTGCCATTCGTGGTTGTCAGGAACTCCTGTCCGGCCGCTGCCGGGAAGGGGATGCGCTTGAGCATAGCCTGGTGTTGCACTGGCCAGTCGGCCAGTTTGATATGCGGATGTTGATTGTCGTGGCAGTCGCTGCAGGCAATGTCCACCGATTGGTCCTGGCGATCCGCATCCGCAACAACACCCATCAGCCCGTTACCGGTATGGCAGTCGATGCAACTCATGCCCGCCTGGTGGTGTACATCAGCCGGCCGGTGCTCGACGAGACGGCCATCGGCGAGCCGCGCGAGTCCGGTGTTTACCTGTGCGGGGGTGGTGGCGTCCGTCTCTGCAAGTCCCGCGTAGTTGAGGGCGACGCGGGAGGAACGCGAGTGACAGCCAAAACAACGACCATCTTCAACTTTTACAGTCAGTTCAGGATGCTTGCCTTTGGGGTGCCGGTTCAGATGGCAGGCAAGACAACCGCCGCCCTGGTCATGCGTGACATCATGCCGGTGCTGTGTCTTCTCCCGGCCCAGATGACAGCTGGCACACAGTTTGCGCAGTAACGAGTCGGCCGGCGTGTGTGCAAGCCCCTGCAGGGTCTGGTCTGTGTCGGCAAACAGTTGCTGTCCGAACACACGCCGTGTGATTTTCACCATGTGTGTGCCAGTGTGCATGGGGCTGGCGGAGACGGAGGCAAGCTGTGCCGGATGGCAGGTGCCGCAGGCCTGTGCCGCGTTTTCGAGATTGCCGGGAAATGCCACGAGCCCGGTATGGGCTGCGGGTAACTGCGTGGCCGCAGGGTCGCCACCGTGGCAGATGCTGCACGCTTGCTCCGTAATCCGGTGTCCCGGCGCCAGGCCTTGTGTCATGTCGTCATGACATGCAAGACAGCCTTCAGTGGCCCATCCCGGCTGGCCCGGAGCAAGCAGGGGCAGGCATGCTGCGATGAAGAGCAGGCTTCGATAAAACATCAGCCTGCTGCGTGGAGGGTGAGGACCATATTGAACAGACCTTATCATGGCGCCAATCCTCCGGTCAGCCGACGACCTGTGGGCGGCAGGGGCCGGTATACAGCGACAGTTGCGCAAGCCCGCCGACTGCAGGGCATTGCCGGTGCCACCCTGAACAGTAAAAACAACGGCATACGAGACATGCGGCAGTGCGAATTTATATGACACTTTGATGACAACACATGCATGCCCTATATGATTGATACAAGTCAATATTCCGGTTTGCACTTTCCTTTATCTTTGGCAGTTGATTATGTCTGGATTGTGTTCTGTCGGGGGCATCGCTCAAGGCGATCTTTAAGGAGTATTAGAGATGATGATTAAAACAACTGCATTTATTCTGGCGGGTCTGCTTGCACTTCCAAACCTTGCGGCTGCCGAGACGGCCAAGGGTCGCATCAAGTACATTTCCAACAAAGCGAGCACCATTCAACTGTCGATCAAGGGCAAGGAACCGGTGGTGGTCCGCTTCGACAAGAACACCGTGTTCGAGAATGCCGCGGGCATCAAGGAACTTGGCCCGCCGGATCTGCTCAAGGTCGAGTTCGAGCCGGGCAAGCCGGCCAGCAAGATCACCAAGGTGGTCTTCGGTCTGCCGCCCGGTGTTGAAATTGACATCAAGGAGATGATCGCGATCCTGCAGGGCAAGCGGGGCGAATACCTGCTGGGTGATGCCAGGCCGGCCAAGAAGTTTCCCGCGGGTCATATACCGTCTGCCGTCTCGACATTCCCCGATGACAAGGAGGCCTTCCTGAAGGCACTGCCCGACGACAAGGGCACACTGCTGGTGTTTTACTGCGGTGGGCCGACCTGTCCGTTTACCGGCAAGGCCGTCAAGGCTGCGACGGCGGCGGGCTATACCAACATCAAGGGTTTCCAGGCGGGCATCCCCGGCTGGAAAAAGGCCAAGCTCGCCGTACACAGCAGTCCGGGCTGGCTGGCGAAAAATCTCGATGAACATCACGTCATCATCGATGCGCGTAATACTGTCGAGAGCTCCAGACAGCATATTCAGTCGGCTGTCGCCATGCCGGCCACACAGCTGGAGGCCATGACCCAACAGTTCATCAAGAAGCAGACAATCGCCGAGCTTCCGGGTGTGACCGACATGCGTGCCCCGATTATCGTCTATGCAAACAAACACACGGACCGGGAGGCACTGCTGGCCTACAAACAGTTACGCGACTGGGGCTATAAAAATGCCTCTATCCTGCCGGGTGGATTCAATGCATGGACAGAGCAGGGCCGACCGGTCGCCAGTGGCCCTGCAGCCAGTGAAATACGTTACAGCAAGAAGCTGGTCAAGGGGGCGATACCGCCCAAGGAATTCGCCGCGCTCGAGAAGGCACGCGAAGGCGTCTTTTTCGTCGATGTCCGGTCAGATGCAGAGATCGCCAAGCAGGGCATGCTCAAGGGTGCCACCCATATCCCGCTCGACAATCTCGAGGCAAGCCTGGCCAAACTACCCAAAGACAAGGAGATCGTGACCTACTGCGAAAACGGGATACGTGCGGAGATGGCCTATGAAAAACTCAAGGAGCAGGGCTACAAGACGCGCTTCCTGAACGAGACCATCACGTTCGACAAGGCAGGTGACTATAAACTGTAAAACAGCGTGTGCGCCATGGTCTGTCCTTGCTGCATCGCTCGCCATGTGCATTGCGGGTCAATTCGCCTTCCAGACCCTTAGGGTAAACAGGAAGCCGCCCCGGGGTGTCATGACATGCGACTGAACCGTCGTGAGTTCATCAAACTCTCCGGCCTGCTCACGGCCGGTGGCTTCCTGACACCCGCGCTGCTGTCGGGTTGTGCATCGCAACGCCTGCCGGGGACCGGTCAGGTGACGGCAACACCGACCGTCTGCGATATCTGCTTCTGGAAATGCGCCGGTACGGTCTATGCCGAAGATGGCCAGCCCTGGAAGGTGGTCGGTAATCCGGATGATCCGCACAGTACGGGCCGCCTGTGCACCCGTGGAACCGGCGGGATCGGCGCCTACACGGACCGGGATCGCCTGAAGCAGCCTTTGCTGCGGGTGTCCGAGGGCGGCAGGCAGACCTTCAAGCCGGTCTCCTGGGAAGAAGCCTTCGATTTCATCGCCGGCAGGATGCAGTCGATTGCCCAACAACACGGCAATGACCGCCTGGCGCTGTTGTCGCACGGATCAGGCGGCAAGCATTTTGAACGGCTGTTAAAGGCGTTTGGGTCGCATGCCTATGCCCATCCCTCATTTGCCCAGTGTCGCGGCCCGCGCGAAGTCGCCTTTGCACTGACCTACGGGGAGGGTGTCGGTTCGCCTGACAGGACCGACATGGAACACTCCCGCTGCGTGGTGCTGATCGGTTCGCATATCGGCGAGAATCTCCACAATGGCCAGGTCCAGACGCTGGCCGAGGCCATCAACAAGGATGCCACCCTGATCACCGTGGATCCACGGTTCTCGGTGGCAGCCGGCAAGTCGAAATACTGGCTGCCCATCAAGCCCGGGACCGATATGGCGTTGCTGCTGGCGTGGATGAATGTGTTGATCAACGAGGGCCTGTATGACCGGGACTATGTCGAGCGTTACACGGTCGGACTCGAGCAGCTCACCCGGCATGTGCAGCCCTTCAATCCCGAATGGGCCTACCTGGAGACCGGCCTGGCGCCGAAACTGATCCGTGACACGGCCCACGCCATGGCCGCCAGCGCACCGGCGACCCTGGTGCACCCGGGCCGGCACGTGACCTGGTACGGCGATGACACGCAGCGCGAGCGGGCAATTGCCATACTGAACGCGCTGCTCGGTTCCTGGGGACGCAAGGGGGGGTTCTACAGTCAGGAGAAGGTCGATCTTCCTGCCTTCCCTGTACCCAAACCACCCAGGCCTGCAACCGACTGGAAGCAGATCGTGCAGCCGGAGTTTCCGCTGTCGCCGACCGGGGTCAGCCAGAAGATTGTCGAGGCCTGCGCCGGACCCGAGGCGCATTTCAAGGGTCTGTTTGTCTACGGCACCAACCTGCCGCATACGATACCTGCGATCAAGCCAACCCTTGAGACGGCCGCGGACAGCCTCGATCTGCTGGTGGTCATCGATACCATGCCGGCGGAAATCACCGGCTATGCCGACGTGGTGCTGCCGGAGTGTACCTACCTGGAACGCTATGACGGTCTGCGCAATTCGCCCGAACGGGTACCGTCACTTGCGCTGCGCATGCCGGCATTCAAGCCACGCCATGAAACGAAACCTGCCTGGTGGATGGCCAAACAACTGGCCGGACGACTGCAACTCGAGAAGTATTTTCCCTGGCATGACTATGCAGACACCCTGGACTGGCAACTCAGACAGGTGGGAAGTTCGCTCGAGGAAATGCAGAAGATCGGGGTCAAGCGCTTCCCTCGCAAGACACCGATGTATTTCTCGACTGGCCAGGACATCCGCTTTGAAACGCCGAGTGGCAAGAT
Organism: Halobacteria archaeon; assembly: GCA_013041945.1. Taxonomy (GTDB): domain Bacteria; phylum Pseudomonadota; class Gammaproteobacteria; order UBA9214; family UBA9214; genus UBA9214. Next base: position 3,706 of record JABDRC010000269.1, on the reverse strand, counting down.
TGAGCTGTATTCAGAAACCCTGGCCGAGTATGGCCACGACCCGCTGCCCCGCTACACGGCCCCGGACAAACGCCCGGAGGGTTACTACCGGCTGAACTATGGCCGCGGGCCTGCGCATACCTTCGGGCGCACCACCAACAATCCGCTGCTGTTCGAGTTGATGCCGGAGAATGCGGTCTGGATCAATCCGCGGGTGGCCCGTCAGTGGCAGCTGAAGAACGGCGACTATGTACAGCTGAAAAACCAGGATGGCGTCGTCAGCAACCGGGTACGCGTCAGGGTGACCGAGCGCACCGGGCCGAACGCCGTGTTCATGATCCACGGTTTCGGCCATACCGCCAAAGGCCTGCGGCTGGCGACGGGGGTGGGTGCGGACGATGCCGGCCTCATGACCAGTGTGAAGGTTGATCCGATCATGGGTGGCACGGGCATGCGTGCCAATTTCGTTACCTTCGTCAAGGCCTGAAAACAGGGAACAGGACATGGCACGCTACGCAATGGTCATCGATACGAAAACCTGCATCGGCTGCGGTGACTGCGTGGTCGCGTGCAAAACGGAAAACAAGGTACCGGCCGGCCTGAACCGGGACTGGGTGGTCGAGGCCACGCGCGGCACCTATCCGGATCTGACCACCGAGTTCCGCTCGGAGCGCTGTAATCACTGTTCGCACGCCACCTGTGTGTATACCTGTCCGACCGGTGCCAGTCATTACTGGCGTGACAGCAACATCGTGCTGGTCGATGCGGCAAAGTGCACCGGTTGCAAGGCCTGTATTGCGGCCTGCCCCTATGATGCGCGGCTGATCATGCATCCGGACGGGTACATCGACAAGTGTACCTTCTGTCATCACCGGGTGGAGCAGGGGCTTGACCCGGCCTGCGTATCAAGCTGTCCCACGCGCTGCATGCATTTCGGTGTGCTCGACGATCCCGGCAGTCATGTGAGCCGCCTGCTGAAGAGTCGCACTTATAAAGTACTGCTATCAGAGACGGGTAATCAGCCCAATGTGTATTACCTTATATAATCCATAGCTTGCAAACAGGTTAACCGGAACATGATCGAAGAGGTCCTCGTCACAGCACGCAGCAATCCGAAGATTGACCCGTCACTGGGCATCTGGAGCTGGGAGGTGCCCATGTATCTCTTCCTGGGCGGACTGACGGCCGGCATCATGTGTTTTGCCGCGCTGATCATCCTGCTGAGGAAAGAAGACCAGGCGCCCTGGGCGGCAAAGAAAATGGCGATCTGGGCACCGGTGCTGCTGACCGTTGGCATGGGTGCACTGTTTCTGGATCTGGAACACAAGCTCTACGTCTACCGCTTCTACACGACGTTTCAGATTTCATCGCCGATGTCCTGGGGTTCGTGGATTCTGCTGCTGGTTTACCCGGTCAGCATCCTGCTCGTCCTGTGCAGTATCCGGGATGCCTATCCGCGCATAGGGGGTGTTATCGAGCGTTTTTCCGCCGGGCGGTGGATCACCGCTTTTGCCTGTTACCACCGGCAGCAGGTTGCTACATGGAGCCTGGTGCTGGGTGTATTCCTGGGTTTCTATACCGGTATCCTGTTAAGCGCCTTTAGCGCCAGACCCTTCTGGAATACGGGCTTCCTCGCGCCGCTGTTCCTGATCTCGGGCCTTTCGTCGGCCGCAGCACTGGTGGTGCTCGGTACCCGTAGCCAGGCGGAACGGATGATGTTCACGAAATACGATATCGGGCTGATTTCACTGGAGCTTGCCCTGATTGCCCTGTTGCTGGTTAATCTGGCAACCGGGACAGGGGTACAGCTCGATGCACTGAAAAATGTAATGGGCGGTGAATTTACCACCCGGTTCTGGCTGTACTTCGTCTTCATCGGCCTGCTGATCCCGGTGGTGCTGAATTACCGGGAGATATCAGGTCGACGCACCTGGGCATTCCTGAGCCCGGTGCTGGTGTTATATGGCGGCTACATGCTTAGACTGGTGACTGTAGAAGCCGGTCAGGTCTCCACCTGGACACGGTATACGCAATCATTTGACCCTGTGCTCCTGGACTTGTTGAGATAACTGTTACCATGAACAAATCAATCTTACTGGCCTTTATCCTCGTCGCGGTCTCGCTGGTGATCGCATCCTTGCTGTTTGTCAGGTTCAACCCCGCGGAGCTCCATGTGAGCGAAACGGATATCAGTATGCTGGCCCAGCAAATCATCAGGGGCGAGGATCATGTCACGGTGGAAGAACTTTCCGACCGGATTATCAAGGCGCGCGACGATTACATGCTGATCGATCTTCGTCCTGCAGAGCAGTTTGCAGAGCGTCATATCGATACCGCAGTCCATATGCCGCTGAGTGAGCTGGTCACCCACGATGTGCTGGCCGGGTTGCCCGAGGACCGGGTAGTAATCGTGTATTCCAACAGCACGACAAATGCCGCCCAGGCTGCGACCATCCTTCGCCTGTCCGGTATACCTGCCTATTCACTCATCGGTGGATACAATCACTGGGCGGCGTACATGACCGACCCCGTTGCGGCGGGTATTGCCGAACATGATGCACGGCAACAGGCAAAGTACGACGCGGTCAGGTGTTTCCTCGAGGGTGAGTATGTGGCAGAGGCGGGGCTGGTGGTCAAACAACCCGCCGGTACCGGGTTTACCCCGCCGCTGACACCGGTCGAGGAAGACCAGCCGGTAGAAGACCCGTTAGGCCTTGGCCTGGGGCTTGGGGTCGATGCCGGAACCGGGTCACAGGACCCGTTAGGCCTCGGTCTGGGACTTGGGCTCGATACCGGGGCCGAGACCGGGTCACAGGACCCGTTAGGTCTGGGGCTTGGACTCGATACCGGAAAGCCTGCCGGGCCGGGTGTTGGCAGCAAACGCAAGGGCCTGAGGATTGGTAAAGGCTGTTAAGCCGATTGAGCCAGGCGTGTATGACAGGACCACATTTGTAATCGCTCCCCGCGACGGGGTCGAATCGCCGACCCGGTGATCAAGTGCAGGACCTGATTACCAGCGCCGTATCTACAATCTATCAGTGGTCCTGACCTTGCGGCGGCCTGCGCACCGCCAGCAGCGCCTCCATGGCACCCAGCAGTTGCGGGATATCATGCGCCTTCGGCCTGAGATTCACGTGGGCGAGACCGTCGATGAGAAACAGCCGGGCCTGACTCGCCGGGAGTGCATCCGCCAGTGCGATACTCTCGGTGTAGGGGATCAGGTTGTCACTGCGCCCGTGCAGCAGGATGACGTCGGCCCGTAACCGCGAAAGATCCCGGGCCGCGGGATTGATGCCCTCCAGTTCAGTGCGCATGCGTACCGAAAGGCTCTTCAGCAGGACGGGAACCCGGGCAGGGCGATGATTGGTGAGCAGGTCATGGAAGGCCTGCGCATCGGGTGCGAGCCGGGCGGGCACCGGTTCGTCCTCGTCAATATGGTCACCAGTGACATGCTCCGCGTATCGCCGGAAGAACCCGCGGTCCACCGAACGTTCCAGCAAGTCAAGATTCGAGCGGATGAAGGCCGCCACGCTGTACGGGTGGGGCGACAGGCGGCGCGTTGCCAGTGCCGTCGCGCCGGCGGGCTGATCGACACGGTAATAACCGGTGGTGAGGTAGGTGACATTATTCTCCATCGAATAATATCCACCCACCGTCAGGACGAAGCTCACCTTATCGCGGATGTCGGGCTGAAGCGCGGCCAGCAGCACCGGACCGGCGCCATAGC
>JABDRC010000262.1 GCA_013041945.1 Halobacteria archaeon | reverse complement strand
GACATGGTGCGGGCCGGCCGGGCCGTGTACGTGGCCGGCGCCGGGGAGCAGCCACGCAAGCGCATGGAAAACCTCGGCCTGCTGGAATACATTTCGCCCAAGCACTTCCAGGATACCCGGGCTAATGCCCTGCAGCTTGCCGTGTTCGGTCCGGCCGGTACGGCCAATGCAGACATTGAAGGTGAAAATGAATAGGGGACTAAGCAGAATTATTCCTGATATTTCATATTGAACCCGGAGTGGTTTCCGGATTCTCGCAGTACAGGAATATCAGGAAAAATTCTGCTCTTTCCCCGGATCCCAGATGCCGCTCAGCATGGCGATCCCGTGTGCGTTGTGGGCCATTGCGGTGTCCAGCAGGCCGGTCTGCATGCCGCCCAGGGCATATACCGGCATCGGCAGGTCTCTGCAGGCCAGGGCAAAACCCTCCCAGCCCAGTACCGGCGCACCCGGGTGAGACGGCGTCGGCAGGACCGGCGAGAGCACGGCAAAATCCGCGCCCAGTCGGGCCGCCTGCAGCAGTTCCCCGCGGTCATGGCAGGAGGCTGCCCACAGCATGTCCGTCACGGGCGGGGTATCGCGTGTTGTGAACTGGGCGGTCTGCAGATGCACGCCATCTGCGCCCGTGTCACGTGCAAGCCCGCCATCGCCGTTCACCAGCACCCGTGCATCATGCGCGTGGCACAGGGCAATGACATCTTCTGCAACCCGCCGCAGGCTCGCCGCATCCATGTCCTTCTCGCGTACCTGCACCAGGCGTATACCGCCCAGCAGCGCAGCCTGCAGGCGCTCCATGAAGACATCGACGCCGAGCTTCCCTGCCTGCGTGATGGCGTACACCGGTGGCAGGCGCAGGGCATTCATGATGTCATGGTTTGCGGGTAGCAGCGGCTCGACACCGATGCGGTGCGGATCCTGCCAGCTCAGCTGCTGGTCCTCGCGCCCGTGCGGCTCGCCCTCCCATTCGGTGACGCGAAACAGCTGCAGGTGAGCGGTCGCATGCGGGTAATGAAAGGTGCGCGTGAGCCACGGCTGTGCATTGCCGATGTCGATGCACAGTTCCTCGTGCAGTTCGCGCGCCAGCGCATCCCGGGGTGACTCACCGGGCTCGATCTTGCCGCCGGGAAATTCCCAGTAACCCGCCATGGCCTTGCCGGTCGGCCGTTCGGCGAGCAGCACCCTGCCATCGCCACGGCGGATGACGCCGACGGCGACGCTGATCTCGGGTGGTGCGGTCATGGTTGCGAATGATGCTTCATCGGTCCCGGGCATCGGGCGGGGGTAATGACCAGGTGATAGCCTGCAGATTCAGTCGTTATCATTCAGGCTGGCATCCCAGCCGGCCTTGCGTGCCTTGTCGAAGGCGTCCCGCTGGATACGCATATAGCGTTCGCGGATATCCTCCGGGAGCTGGCTGACCTGGTGACCGTATTTCTCCCACTCATCGTGGGTCCTGGTCCACAGGTCTTCGAGCGCCTGCGTGTTCCAGCCGGCGCAGGTCTCTGTTTCGGGGATAATGCCAAAGGCCCAGGCATCGCGGATGATGCGCCCGGCAACGGTCATGCCGCCGTCGATGTCCTTGTCGATGCCTGCGTAGGGTTTTTTTGCGCCGCGCATTGGGTGTCAGGTCCCGGTTCTTGCTAAAATTCGAACTCAATACTAGCAAAAACCGGGACCTGACACCCAAATACCATGGCCGGAATGACCACCATGCCGGGCCCGCATGAGGCCCTGCCGGGGCGCGCGGAGAAGATGCCCGTGCCGGCAAAGCACTTTGTCAACGGGCGCCCGCTCGCGGCGCCGTTTCCGGACGGATTCGAGCAGGCCCTGTTCGGCATGGGCTGCTTCTGGGGGGCGGAACGGAAGTTCTGGGAGCTCGCGGGTGTCTATACGACGGCCGTGGGTTATGCCGGCGGACTCACGCCCAACCCGACCTACGAGGAGGTCTGCAGCGGCATGACCGGCCACAACGAGGTCGTACGGGTGGTGTTCGATCCCGCGCTCCTGGCCTACCGGGACCTGCTGAAGGTCTTCTGGGAAGCGCACGATCCCACCCAGGGCATGCGGCAGGGTAATGACCGGGGTACCCAGTACCGCTCCGGTATCTATGTCTTCGACGAAAAGCAGCGTGCTGCCGCCCTGGCTTCGCTGCAGGACTACCAGCAGGCACTGGCGGACCACGGCTACGCTTCAATCACCACTGAAGTGATCGATGCGCCTGACTTCTATTATGCCGAGGACTACCACCAGCAGTACCTGGCGAAGAATCCCCGCGGCTACTGTGGCCTCGGCGGTACCGGTGTGACGTGCAGCAGCGGTGTGGCATAAACAGGCCGCCCGGGAGGGCCACTGTGAGGAAGCCCGGGTTTATGAAACCCTGACAGCCTGACCTGCAACAGGCAGGCTTGCCCCGTGTCCGGGGGCGCACGATTACCAACCCCGTCAGTGGCAGTATCAGGCCGGGCCATACCGGGCAGGGCAGGTGCTGGTTACATAACTAACTATAATATAAATACTATTTCTGATTTCCTCCGGATTTCCACAAGCGTTGCCACTGTAATGTAGACACTGTCAACATACGATCGTATCCTGTGACCCATGCCGAACGATTCAAGCAAGGACGGGTATCACCACGGGGATCTGCGAAACGCGCTGCTGTCTGCTGCAGAGGGCCTGCTGGTTCAACACGGGCCCGGCGGCCTGAGTCTGCGCGAGGTCGCCCGGGTGGCCGGTGTCAGTCACACCGCCCCGTATCGTCATTTCAGCGACAAGGCCGCGTTGCTGCAGGCCCTGGCCCGGCGCGGCTTCGAGCGACTGCACGCGGCCATGACGGACGCCGCGGCCGGTGTGCCGCACGGGCCGGAGCAACAACTCATCGCGGCCGGCATCGCCTGTGTGCGGCACGCCGTGAACCATGCCGAGATCACGCAGCTGATGTTCGGCGGCACACTGGCGTCCACGGTTGACGCGGCCGGTGACATGTCGGGCAGGGATGCCTTTGCTGCGCTGCAGACGATCATCGAGTCCGGCATCAGCGCCGGCGTGTTTCGTCAGCGCGAGCCGCGCGAACTGGCGCTGGTGGCCTGGACCAGTATGCACGGGCTGGCGATGCTGATGACCGCCGGCCTGCTGGAAGTCGATACCGGTAATCCTGCCGCACTCGACCAGCTGGTTGGCTCGGTGGCGAGCAACGTGATCTACGGCATCGCGCGCTGAACGCTGCCCCGCCTATAGCCGCTCCCTGCAGTGTGATAATCTCTGCTCCCATGCTGAAACCAACCGGATCGCATGCTGCCTGTCCACAGGCGTCCTGCGTGCGCCTGCCCGTGAATGACAGCCAGCCGGCTGTCCTGCCATCCGGCCGGGGTGATCATGCAATTGCGTAACCGCCTGCTGCAGTGCCTGTCTGATGGCGAGTTTCATTCCGGTGAGGCGCTGGGTGCGTCACTGGGCATCAGCCGGATGGCTGTCTGGAAACACCTGCGCGGCCTGCGCGAGGCCGGTCTCGACTTCGAGGTCGTGCGCGGCAAGGGCTATCGGCTGTCGCGTCCGCGCGAACTGCTCGATGCCGGGCAGGTCCGGTCGGCGGCCAGTCCGGAAACCCGTGCGGCGCTCGGCCGGATCGACGTGTTTCACCAGCTGGACTCGACCAGCAACTGGTTGCGGGAACGGGCGCTGGCGGGCGCGGACTCCTGCTCGGTTTGCATGTCTGAAATGCAACATAGCGGGCGTGGCCGGCATGGTCGTCAATGGGTCTCTCCCTTCGCGGCGAATCTCTACCTGTCGCTGCTGTGGCGCACCGAAGCCGGCGCCGCAGCGCTGGGCGGGCTGAGCCTGGTGACGGGCATCGGACTGATGCGCTGCCTGCGCGGGATGGGGATCCGGCAGGCCGGCCTGAAGTGGCCGAATGACATACTGGTCGACGGCGCGAAACTTGCCGGGATCCTGATCGATGTGACCGGTGAAGTCGGCGGGGATTGCGCGGTCGTGATCGGGATCGGCATCAATGTCGACATGCCGCCGACGGCGGCAGCAGGAATCGGGCGGGACTGGACGGACCTGTGCAGCGTCACGGGCGGGGACAGCCCGTCGCGCAATCGCCTGGCCGCCACCCTGCTGGACGAACTGTTGCCTGCGCTGGATACATTCGAGTCCGGCGGTCTGGGTCCGTTTATGGACGAATGGCGTGAACATGATGTGCTGGCCGGTCAGCCGGTCGACCTGCTGTTGCCGGACCGGACCGTCAGCGGGCGGGCCTGCGGGATCGACGACGGGGGTGCGCTGCTCTTGGATACCGCGGCGGGTCGCAAGCGCTTTGCGGCCGGGGAGGCCAGCCTGCGGGTGGTCACATGAAACTGTTGCTGGATGTCGGCAACACGGCCGTGAAATGGGCGACTGCCGAGTCGGGTTCACTCACTGCACGCGGCGCCTTCGGGTATCGGGACGGCGAATTCGGCCGGCTGGCCAATCAGGCCTGGTCCGGTATCGAAACGCCGGCTGTCGTGGTGGCGGTCAATGTAGCCGGTGAAGGGGTGGCGGCATCGATAGCGGATTATGTCAGCGAGGCATGGCAATGCCCGGTGGAATTGATCAAGACCGCCCGGTCGGCATGCGGCGTGACCAATGCCTACCGCGCGCCGGGCGACCTGGGGGCGGACCGCTGGGTCGCGATGATTGCCGCGCATCACCGGGTCGACGGGGCGGTATGCATAGTCGATTGCGGTACGGCGATCACGATCGACCTGGTGGCGGCATCCGGCGAGCACCGTGGCGGTCTGATCCTGCCGGGCGTCAGGCTGCTGGGCGAGACGCTGGCCGTCAACACGGCAGGGATTCGCTTGCAGGATGATACAACCGCGACCGGCCTGCTGGGACGCACGACGCGCGACGGTGTCACCGGGGGTGCGCAGTATCTCGTGGCCGCGGCCATCGACAGGATTGCGGCCGATGTCGTCGAGGATGCCGGCGAACCGGTGACCGTGATCATTACGGGCGGTGATGCGGAGCGACTGCTGCCGCTGCTGGCGACACCAGTGCAACACGAGCCGCGGCTGGTACTGCAGGGGCTGGCCATCCTGTCAGACAAGGGGAACTGATGCGACACATTGTGTACCTGCTGCTGGTTGCAAACCTGCTCTTTTTTGCCTGGAACCATTTCCAGGCGCAGACGACCGTGGACAGCGAGCAGTCTTTACCGCCGCTGCCGGCGGGTGTAAACGCGCTGGTTACCCTGCAGGAACATGAACGTGACATGTCCGGGCCGGCCGACGGACAGGACATCGAGGCGCTGACCAGGGCGCAGCCACCCGGTGCACTGTCTGCAGGTCGATGCAAGGCGCTCGGTCCGTTCCGGGAGGAGGTCGATGTGAAAGCCGTTGCCGACCGGCTCGGTGACAGTGGGCTGGACCCGGTACTGCGTGCAGTGGAAAACCGTGTCGAGAACGGCTACTGGGTCTACCTGTCGGGAAAGGACAAGGAACATGCGCGTGAAATGGTAAAACAGCTGGAAGAACACGACGACAACGAGTACTACGTGGGCATGGGCTACTTCATTTCACTGGGTACGTTCGTGGATATCGAACGCGCCAATATCCGTCTCGAGGACGTACGCGAGAAGGGCTTTGATGCAATCCTCGAGCAGCGCTACAAAACCCGGGTGGAATACTGGCTGGAGCTGCCGGAGAATACGGCCAGCTTCGACCTGCTGGACAGTCTGGTCGGCGAGAACCCCGATCTGGAGATACACGCGGTTTCCTGCCAGTAAATTGCAGCGGCGCGGGCGATTCACTAGAATGGCACCGGTGCCGTTAACGGTCATCATGCCGGCGTAGCTCAGTTGGTAGAGCGCTTCACTTGTAATGAAGATGTCGGGGGTTCGACTCCTCTCGCCGGCTCCATAGTATTCAA
>JABDRC010000258.1 GCA_013041945.1 Halobacteria archaeon | reverse complement strand
CGCGATACAGAATCAGGATCGCGCACGCGGTGCGCTCCTGCAGGGGTCTTTTTTTGCTTGCGGAATAATTATTTCCGTGTCCTTCCGTGGATTCCGTGGCCGTAATATACGTTTCACATTTCACGTTTCATTTATTCGCGCACGCGGTGTGCTCTTACGGTTCCTTATTTTTTCCGAAGGTGATCTTGCCTTCCCTGCCACTCAGCAAATCGGCGATATTGCTGCGGTGGCGCCAGAACAGCATGACCGCGAGCACCAGCATGGCGATGACAACGGGCGGTTCCGGCATCAACCAGTAAAACACGGCCGGCGCGAGCGCGAAGGCCGTCAGTGCCGATAACGAGGAATAACGGAACACCAGCGCCACCAGCAGCCAGATGCCCGTGATGGCGAGGCCTGCCGGCCAGTGCAGCCCGAAACTGACGCCCAGCGCCGTGGCCACGCCCTTGCCGCCCTGGAACCCGAAAAACACCGGGTAGAGATGACCCAGAAACGCTGCCAGCGCCGTTCCGGCCAGGATGACCGCACCGGCATCCAGCGCATGTGCCAGCAGCACCGGGATCAGGCCCTTGAGCATGTCGCCGACCAGCGTCAGGGCGGCCGCCTTTTTCCCGCCGATGCGCGCCACGTTGGTTGCCCCCGGGTTGCGGGAACCCTGGGTGCGCGGGTCCGGCAGGGCCATGAGCTTGCAGACAATGATCGCGGCCGAAACGGACCCAAACAGGTAACCGCCCGGAATCAGCAGATAATCGGGATTCATGGGGACCATTGGAATCGCAAACCATCCATACGTCAAGGTATAGTGTGCGCAAAACCTGACAGGACAGCACAAGCATGGATATCGTTTTCATCAATGACTTGCGGATAGAAACCATCATCGGTATCTACGACTGGGAACGCCGGGTGAAGCAGACCATCAGCCTCGACCTGGAAATGGCCGCCGATATCCGCGCGGCAGCGGCCACCGATGCCATCGAGGACACGCTCAACTACAAGGCCGTGGCGAAGCGGTTGATTGCCTTCGTTGGCGACAGTCAATACCAGCTGGTGGAAACGCTGGCCGAGAAAATCGCGGACATCGTGCTGACCGAATTCAGTGTGGAATGGCTGAAGCTGACGGTGCACAAACCGGGCGCGGTGCGCGGTTCGCGCGACGTGGGCGTGATTATCGAGCGTGGCAGCCGGGGGAGCGCGTGAATGGCGCATGCCTGGGTCAGTATCGGCAGCAATATCGCGCGCAGCAGGAATATCGCGCTGGCACTCGAGCTGCTGGAGGCGCGTTACGGCGCACTCGAGCAGTCATCGATATACGAGAGCGACGCCGTCGGTTTCGACAGCACGCCCTTCTACAACCTGGTGGTGGGATTTCATACCGACGAGACACCCGCTGCATTGCAGGCACAACTGCATGCGATCGAGGACAGCAGCGGGCGTGCGCGCACCTCGAAGCTGACTGCGCGGACGCTGGACCTCGATCTGCTCCTGTATGACGAACTGGTCGTCGACGAGGACGGACTGGTGCTGCCGCGTGACGATATCACCCGCTATGCCTTTGTCCTCTGCCCGCTGGCCGAGATCGCGCCGGACGAACGTCATCCGGTAAGCGGCCGGCGTTACGCCGATCACTGGGCGGATTTCGACATGGATGGGCAGCCGCCCCTGCAACGCGTCGACTGGCCGCCCCGGCCCTGACCTTTCTGCATGCATGGCACCACTGAGTTGCCGGTACCGACGCCGGCGGAACAGCAGCTGAGTGATGCGCTGGTGTCGGCCATCCGGGCGGAGATCGCCGCTGCCGGCGGCGCCATCCCGTTTTCCCGCTACATGGAGATGTGCCTGTATACGCCCGGCCTCGGTTATTACAGTGCCGGACAGCGCAAGTTCGGCGCTGGCGGTGATTTCGTTACGGCACCGGAGATATCGCCGCTGTTCGGGCGCTGTGTCGCTCGCAGCTGTGCTGCGGTACTGGAGGCGACCGGCGGCAGCCTGCTTGAATTCGGTGCCGGCAGCGGCCGACTGGCAGCCGACCTGCTGGGTGAACTGGCAGTGCTCGACTGCCTGCCGGACAGCTACCTGATCCTCGAGCGCAGTGCGGAACTCCGGCAGCGACAGCAACACACCCTGCAACGCGAATTACCGCAACTGGCCGACCGGGTCAGCTGGCTGGATACATTGCCCGGACCGGGATACCGTGGCGTGGTGCTGGCGAACGAGGTGCTCGACGCCATGGCCTGCGAGCGCTGGCGCTGGAACGGTGAACGGGTTGAACAGTATTTTGTGGTGCCGGACGGACCGGGATTTGCCTGGCAGGCCCGGACATGTGCCGGCAGCGAACTGGCCACGACCATCGAGGGCTATGCGAGGCAATACGGGCTGGACCGCGGCTATATATCCGAGGTCAACCCGGCCATCACACCCTGGCTGCGCAGTATCGCCGAATGTCTTGAAGCGGGCCTGGTGCTGCTGATCGATTACGGTTATCCGCGCCGCGAGTACCTGCATCCGCAACGCGCGAACGGCACCCTGCAGTGCCACTACCGGCAACGGGTGCATGATGACGTGTTCTATTGCCCGGGTTTGCAGGACATCACGGCGCATGTTGATTTCACTGCCGTGGCCGAGGCAGCCACGGCAGCAGACCTTCAGGTCGCCGGTTACACCACCCAGGCACATTTCCTGCTGGACTGCGGACTGGACCGCTTGCTGCAGTCGGCCGGTCCGGCGGACGAGGTGGGCTATCTGCAGCAGGCGCAACAGGCCAAGACGCTGATTCTGCCTGGCGAGATGGGTGAACGCTTCCACTGTATCGGATTGACGCGCGGGCTCGATGCGGAGATACCCGGCTTTCGCATGCACGACATGCGCGGGCGGTTGTAAACAACTACTGCCACAGAGATCACAGAGAAAATAATCATTACAAATACACTCTTCAATTAATTTGTATATTGATTATTTATTGTGTTGCGCATCTGTTTCCTCTGTGTACTCTGTGGCTAGCTTCTTTTAATAACGTCGAATTCGAAGTATGGATAACGTTCAGGCCATCATTCTAGCGCTGGTGCAGGGCATCACCGAGTTCCTGCCGATCTCGAGTTCGGCGCACCTGATACTGGTGCCGCACCTGCTGGGGTGGGCCGACCAGGGGCTGGCCTTCGATGTTGCCGTACATGTTGGCACCCTGTCTGCGGTGGTGTTTTATTTCCGCGCCGAACTCGCACGCATGACGGTCGCCTGGCTGCAGTCCTGTGCAGGCAGGGGCGTGTCGGGCGATGCCCGCCTGGCATGGCTGGTCGTTCTGG
>JABDRC010000257.1 GCA_013041945.1 Halobacteria archaeon | reverse complement strand
AATGATGGGGACTGTGGTGCATATTCTGAGCTGGATCTGCCTGACAGGTGGTGCGTGCTTCGTGCTGGTCGGGGCGATTGGTGTGCTGCGGCTTCCCGACTTTTACACCCGGCTGCATGCCGTCAGCGTAAGTGACACCATGGGTGCAGGGCTGGTACTCGCCGGACTGATGCTGCAGGGTGGCCTGAGCATGGTGACGGTGAAGCTCGTTCTGATCTTCTATTTCATGATATTTACCGGCCCGACAGCCACTCATGCGCTGGCTGAGGCCGCCCTGCAGGCGAAGCTGAAGCCGGTTGTCGATGACCGCGAGCCATAGTGGAAGAGCACCTGATCAACAATGTTCTGCTCGGTCTGCTGATGATGACCGGCTTTGCCATCGCACGCATGAGAAGCCTGCTTGCGGTAACCATGCTGACCAGCATATACAGCCTGCTGTCGGCATCGTTGTTCGTTGTGCTGGATGCCGTCGATGTTGCCCTGACCGAGGCTGCAATCGGCGCAGGCATTTCGACTATCCTGCTGCTGGCGACGGTTGCACGGACCACTGACGAGGAAAAAGCGCCGCGGCACACGCCACTGCTGCCATTGTTCGTTGTCGTGGCAACCGGCGCGGCACTGATCTACGGCACGCTGGATATGCCACATTATGGCGACCCGATGGCCCCTATTCACCTGCATGTGGCGCCGACCTACCTGCACGTTACACCCGAGGAAATCGGCGTGCCGAATGTCGTCACCTCGGTACTTGCGAGTTTCCGCGGCTACGATACGCTGGGCGAGGTAACGGTTATTTTCACCGCCGGCGCGGGTGTTCTGGCCCTGCTCGGGTACCGTACACGCAGGCGCAACAGTCAGAATCCGGAAATCAGGAAAATGGTTGTCCTGCGCGTCATTACCAAGCTGTTCTTTCCCCTGATACTGCTGTTCGCACTCTATGTGCAGTTTCACGGTGATTACGGCCCCGGGGGAGGATTTCAGGCAGGCGTGATATTTGCGACCGGCTTCATTCTCTATGCACTTGCCTACGGGATTGGCAATGTACAAAGGATCATTCCATACGGGAAGTTGCGCATCATGATGGCCGCTGGTTTATTGATCTATATCGGTGTTGGTATCGAAAGCATGCTGCTGGGCGGTAAATTTCTTGAATACCGCATACTGGCAGATGATCCGGTCACCGGACAACAACTTGGCATCATGCTCATCGAACTCGGTGTCGGCATTACCGTTGCCGCCGTGATTCTCATAATCTACTACGGCTTTGTCAGCCGCAAGCACTAGGCGACTGTCAGAGGATATGTGATGCACGATGTAATGCACGGTGTGCTGGGGCTCTATAATTACTGGATCGTCATCATCCTGATGATGACCGGTTTCTATACCGTCATTGCACGCCCCAACCTGGTCAAGAAAATTATCGGCCTGTTTATTTTCCAGACCTCGGTGTTCATCCTGTTTATCAGTATGGCAAAGATCGAGGGAGGCACAGCGCCGATTATCAGTGAAGGCGCTCGCATCTACTCCAATCCGCTGCCCCACGTCCTGATCCTCACTGCAATCGTTGTCAGCCTTGCGACGACTGCACTTGCGCTCGCCCTGGTGATTCGCATCAGGGAAGCCTACGGCACCATCAACGAAGACGATATCCACGTCCAGGACGAGGAAGCATGAGTTCCGTACCGTGCTGAGCGCCCATCTCCCGGCCCTGCAGGTGGTTGTACCACTGGTATCCGCCCCCGTCTGCCTGCTGTTGCGAAATCCACGTCATGCCTGGGCGTTCGCCCTGGCCGTCAGCTGGGTAACACTGGCCGTCGCGATCAATCTCGCAGTGCAAGTGCATGCCTCCGGGACGGCTTCCTACGCGCTCGGCGCCTGGGCGGTCCCCTGGGGTATCGAGTACCGTGTCGATATGGCGAGTGTATTGATGATCCTCATCATTACCACCATCGGCGCGATTGTCATGCCGTATTCGTGGCGCAGCATCGGGCATGAAATAGACAAGAAACACTTACAGCTTTTCTACACCTGCTACCTGTTATTCCTGACCGGACTGCTGGGTATCGTGGTCACCGGCGATGCCTTCAACCTGTTCGTGTTCCTGGAGATTTCCTCGCTGTCGTCCTATGTTCTCATCAGCCTGGGTTCCGGTCGTCGCGCCCTGACTGCCGCCTTGCAGTACCTGGTCATGGGGACCATCGGCGCAACCTTCATACTGATCGGTATCGGACTGCTCTATATGATGACCGGCACGCTCAACATGGCGGATCTGTCACAACGCCTGCCGGTCAATGCGGATTCGCGGACCATCAGGGTGGCCTTTGCCTTTGTGACGGTCGGCGTCAGCATTAAACTGGCACTGTTCCCGCTGCATCTCTGGCTGCCGAATGCCTATACATACGCCCCATCGGTCGTCTCGGCCTTCATTGCCGCAACCGCGACCAAGACCGGCATTTACATACTGCTGCGCTTTTTTTTCACCGTGTTCGGCATCAGTTTTTCCTTCGAGGCCATGCATGTCGGTGAAATCCTCATGTTACTGGCGTCTGCCGCCATATTGATCACCTCACTGGTCGCCGTCTTCCAGGATAACGTCAAACGTATGCTGGCCTACTCGAGCATTGGCCATATAGGGTACATCATTCTCGGTATCGGCCTGGCCACCACGGCAGGTGTCACTGCAGGCATGGTCCATCTGTTCAATCATGCCATTATAAAAGGCTCCCTGTTTCTGGCCATGGGCTGCATATTTCTGCGCCTGGGCTCGGTAGAGCTGAGTGACATGCATGGCATCGCAAGGCAAATGCCCTGGACCATGGCGGCATTCGTGACAGGGGGCCTGAGCCTCATCGGCATACCGCTGACTGCAGGTTTCATCAGCAAATGGTACCTGGTCAACGCGGTGCTCAACGTCGGCTACTGGCCGCTGGCCGTGCTGATCCTGGTGAGTTCGCTACTCGGGTTGATTTATATCTGGCGCGTGGTGGAGACCGCGTATTTCCAGATGCCCGGCTATAAAATACGCAAGCTCAGTGAGGCGCCTGCCGCCCTGCTGGTACCCACCTGGCTGCTGATAGGCACCAACCTTTATTTTGGTGTAAACGCCGGTCTGGTTACCGGCATTGCGGGGCAGGGTGCGGCTGTACTGATCGGGCAGGGAGTGCCATGAAACCTGCGGGTGCCATATCGGCATGAATACGGAAACGACAGTACTGGCCTGTATCGCCCTGCCGTTGCTGGCACCTGCGTTGATAACTGCACTGCACCGCTGGCCCAATCCAAGGGAAACGGTCACCCTGCTGACCTCGACGTGCCTGTTCCTGCTGGTGTATTCACTGCATGATGAGGTCTTGCAGGGAATGCACCCGACCCTCGACCTGGCGGAACCCCTGCCCGGCCTGAAGATCAGCTTCGAGGTCGAGCCCCTGGGCATGCTGTTTGCGTTGCTGGCGAGTTTCCTGTGGGTCGTGACCTCGGTGTATTCGATCGGCTACATGCGCAGCCACCATGAATGGCGCCAGACCTCGTACTACAGTTACTTTGCGGTGGCACTCGGCAGCGTCATGGGTATCGCGTTTGCCGCGAACCTGTTAACGCTGTTCATTTTCTATGAACTGCTCACCCTGTCGACCTACCCGCTGGTGACCCATGCCGGCGACAATGCGGCCCGCAATGCCGGTCGCATGTACCTCGGTTACCTGCTTGGTACATCCGTCATGATGCTGTCGCTCGCGCTGATCTGGACCTGGGCGCTGACCGGCACCCTGGACTTCCGTACCGGCGGCATACTCGAGGGTGCGGTCACACCCGGCATGTCGGGCATACTGCTGATACTCTTCATTTTCGGTATCGGCAAGGCCGCAATTATACCATTTCACCTGTGGCTACCTGCCGCGATGGTGGCGCCGACACCGGTGAGTGCCCTCCTGCATGCCGTTGCCGTGGTCAAGGCGGGTGTATTTACCGTGCTCAAGATCGTCATCTATATCTTCGGCGTGGATTTCCTCGCAGAGATCCCGGCCACCCAATGGCTGATGTACGTCGCCGCCGTAACCATCCTGATTGCTTCACTGATGGCACTGAGGCAGGACAACCTGAAACTCCGGCTCGCCTGGTCAACCATCAGTCAACTGTCTTATATCTCGCTGTGCGCCCTGCTGGTCACGCCACTCGGCATCGTGGGTGGCGGCATGCACATCGTGATGCACGCCTTTGCCAAGATCACGCTGTTCTTCTGCGCCGGCGCCATCATGGTGACTACACACAAGACACAAATCAGCGAAATGGGCGGTATCGGACGGCAAATGCCCTGGACCATGGCTGCCTTCACCGTGGGCGCACTTTCAATGATCGGTGTTCCACCAACGGCTGGATTTATCAGCAAATGGTATATTCTGCTTGGTGCCATCGAGGTCCAGCAGATGTTCGCCGCAGGCGTGATTATCTTGAGTACGCTGCTCAACGCTGCTTACTTCCTGCCTGTTGTTTACGCAGCTTTCTTTCGTGCACCGGAGGGCAATCCGGAAAACGAAAACAGGGATGCTCGCGGTGAGGCACCGCTTGCGATCCTGCTCGCAATCACTGTGACTGCAACAGGAACCGTGGTTTTGTTCTTCTTTCCGGGCCTGCCCCTTGATCTTGCGTCACAGCTTCCCGGAGTACGTGAATGAAACAGCACTGGCTCGTCCGCCCCGGGACCATCCGCCTGCTATGGGCAGTATTCCTGTGCGTTCTGGCACTGACGGTCCTCGCGAGCCTGATCACAGATGTGCATGCCTGGTTCTGGCTCGACGGCACCTTCGCCTTTAATGCGTGGTACGGCTTTGCAACCTGCATCGGCATGGTCGTGTTTGCCAAGTTGATCGGTCGACTCCTGCACCGGAAGGACACGTACTATGACCGGAATTAGCGCCATTCCACCGGGTCTGCCGCTGCTTCTTGGTGCCTTGCTGCTGCCACTGTTTGGCCCCAGGGTACGGGCCATTCTGGCCCTGGGGCTGCCGCTGCTCACGCTCGCCCTGGCCTGGCAGGTTGCGGACGGGACCATCCTGCGAATACCTTTCCTAGACTATGAACTCGAACCCGTGGCGGGTGACAGGTTGAGCCGCCTGTTCGGAACGATCTTCGCCATCGCGGCCTTTGCAGGCGCGTTGTTCGCCCTCAACCGTGCGCGTGTCATCGAACTCGCAGCGGGTCTCGCCTGTGCTGGCAGTGCGATTGGAGTCACCTTTGCGGGCGATCTGATCACACTGGTCGTCTTCTGGGAGGCGCTGGCCCTGGCCTCAACCCTGGTAGTGTGGTCCGCCATGACGGATCAGTCCTACCACGCAAGCATGCGCTACATTTTAATACATCTCCTGGGCGGTGTATTACTGATGACCGGCATTATCGGTCATGTCGCTGACACCGGCTCGGTGACGTTTACAACCATGGCACTGGACAGTCCGGCGCACTGGCTGATACTCGCGGGTTTTCTGGTGAACGCCGGCGCGCCACCCCTGTCGGCATGGTTGCCTGACGCCTATCCCGAGGCGTCACCGACCGGCATGGTTTTCCTGTCTGCCTTTACAACCAAGATCGCCGTCTACGTTCTTCTGCGCGGATTCCCCGGAACCGAAATCCTCATCTATCTCGGCCTGTACATGATCTTCTACGGCATCGTGTATGCCTTGCTCGAAAATGACATGCGGCGCATCCTGGCCTACAGCATCGTGAACCAGGTAGGCTTTATGATCTGTGGCATCGGTATCGGTACCGAGATATCCATGAACGGCGCTGCTTCACATGCCTTTACCCACATCATCTACAAGGCCCTGTTGCTCATGTCGGCAGGCTCGGTTCTTTACATGACAGGCAAGCGGAAATGCACCGATCTTGGCGGTCTTTTTCACAGCATGCCGCTAACGACGACCTGCGCAATAATCGGCGCCCTTTCCATTTCCGCGTTCCCGCTCACGTCGGGCTTCATCAGCAAGTCAATGATCTCCCAGGCAGCAGCCGGCGAACACCTCGCCCTGGTGTGGTTCCTGCTGACAGCGGGTTCTGCCGGTGTGTTTCTACATGCGGGCGTAAAGTTCCCGTGGTTTGTCTTCTTTCAGAAGGACTCTGGCCTGCGACCTCCCGATCCACCGCTCAACATGCGAATGGCCATGATCTTTTTCGCATTCCTTTGCCTTGCAATCGGTATTTGGCCGGCTCCACTCTATGACATCCTGCCCTTCCCGGTCGATTACGTTCCCTATACACGTACACATGTCGTTGAGATGCTGCAGCTGCTGCTTTTCTCGGGGCTCGCCTTTTTCATTATGCTGCCGTACATGAAGCGAACGCCCACAATCACACTTGACTGGGACTGGTTCTACCGCAGGCTGGGGCCAGGGGTCTCAAGCATGATGACGCCGGTTATCAATTACTGGCATACCTACACCCGCATCGGTTTTCTGCGACACCTGGGCACCCTGCTTGGCACGCTGTTCCTGTATCACGGGCCCCAGGGCATCCTGGCCCGCACCTGGGCAACGGGCAGCATGGTGCTGTGGGTGGTCATCCTGCTCGGGCTCTACCTGCTTGCCTACTACTACTGAGAAAACCACGGCGGCCGCCGGCAGCATGTAGATGAACGGACTCCTGAACCGGGCGATGAAAATCCGCAGCCGTCCGTGCATCTTGCGCTCCGGCAGTACGTTTGTCCCTTCCCGCACCAGCCGCTCCGCCGCCGCGCTGCCGGTCAGTCCCTGCACCGGCATTGCGGCCGTGATCCGGTCATTCATATGAAATTATTCCCCGCCGCATGATCTCGTCAACTGTCTGGATTTATACGAAAAAAAACATTACTTCCGCTCAAGTTCAATGTGAATTGACCCATATCAACGCGCAGGAAACAAATTGAAGGAAAACTGTTGGCTATCCGGGCAATAAACAATTTGTTAACTGCCTGAATGAGACATAGCGAATTGATCCATGTCAACACGCTGAAAATCAATAGCCGGATGATTGTCCCGCATAGAGGCACTACCGGCCTGTTCAAGATACTGCAATGACCCAAAACGTCATCTTCGATGAAGACCTGATACGGCGCTATGACCAGTCCGGGCCCCGCTACACGTCCTATCCGACTGCCGCGCAATTCCATTCGGATATAACGGAGCAGGATTATCAGCGCTGGGCGCACTCCAGCAATGAGGACCCGATCCCGCGGCCGCTGTCCCTGTATTTCCATATCCCGTTCTGCGATACCGTCTGTTTTTATTGCGCCTGCACCAAGATCGTTACCAGGCAGCATGACCGGGCCACGCGTTACCTCGACTACCTGAACAAGGAAATGGCTTTGCACGCCCCCCTGTTCGATCCTGACCGCAGGGTCGAACAACTGCACTGGGGTGGCGGCACACCGACATTCCTCGACAACGGTGAGATCCGTCGTTTGATGGACATGACCGGCAGGCATTTCTCGCTGCTCGACGATGACAGCGGTGAATATTCAATCGAGGTCGACCCGCGTTCGGTCGATGAATCCAAACTGCAGGTGCTCAGGGAAACCGGCTTCAACCGTATCAGCCTCGGCGTACAGGACTTCAATCCGGACATCCAGAAGGCCGTCAATCGCATACAGGGTGAAGACATCACGCGGAACGTACTCGACACGTCACGACAGCTCGGTTTCAAGTCAGTCAACATGGACCTGATCTATGGCCTGCCGCTACAGACCGTCGCCACATTCAGCGAAACCCTGCGACGTACGGTCGACATGAGCCCGGATCGCATCGCCGTCTACAATTACGCACACCTGCCTGCCCGCTTCAAACCGCAGCGACGCATCAACGAAGCAGACCTGCCATCGCCCCAGGACAAGCTGGATATCCTGCAGCAAACCATTCGCCTGCTGACCGATGCCGGTTACGTCTACATCGGCATGGACCACTTCGCAAAACCGGACGATGAACTGACACTTGCCCAGCAGGACGGCACCCTGCAACGTAATTTCCAGGGTTACTCGACCCATGTGGACTGCGACCTCATCGGCATTGGCATGTCTGCCATTGGCCGTGTTTGCGATAACTACAACCAGAACGTGCGCGACCTGGATCATTACTACGAATTGCTGGATGCGGGCAGGCTGCCACTGGAACGCGGCATCGAACTGGAACCGGATGATCTGCTGCGCCGCGAGATCATTACCGAGCTAATGTGCCATTTCAAGCTCGATTTCCGCATCCTGGAGGCCAGGTGGGATTTCGATTTCGTGCAACACTTCAGTGTCGAGCATGAGGCATTGCTTGGCATGCAGGATGACGGTCTGCTCAGCATCAACAATGAAGGCATGCACATCCTGCCGGCAGGACGCCTGCTGGTGCGAAACATCTGTATGGTGTTTGACCGCTATCTGCAGGGCAAAGACAGCAGCAGGCGCTTCTCCAAGGTGATCTAGCAACCAGGCGCGGCTGCTCATAGACAACAATTTCCGGGATTGACCCGTACCTACATCGCCGAACCCATGGTTTGCTTGACACAGCCCTCGACCATGACCTTCAGGCTGTCCATCTCGAGTATGTTGATCTGTCGACGATTGACCCTGAGAATCCCTTTTTCCTGGAACTGCGCAAACAGGCGACTGACAGTCTCGATCGCCAGACCCAGGTAGTTGCCGATGTCCTGGCGCGACATCGGCAGGTTGAATTCCGTCGCTGACAGGCTGCGCTGCTTGTAGCGTGTCGACAGACTCAGCAGGAACGAAGCAAGCCGCTCCTCCGCACTCCGCTTGCCCAGCAACATAAGCATGTGCTGGTCCGAGGTGATTTCCCGTCCAACCACATTCAACAGTTGCCTCTGCAGCCCGGGCAGGTCATGACACAGCCCCTCGAGCTTGTTGAAGGGAAGTTCGCAAATGCTCGATGTCTCCAGCACCACCGATGCACTCTCGTAGCTGCCGCCACACAGGCCGTCCATGCCGGTCAGTTCCCCTGGCAAGGTAAATCCCAGCACCTGCTCCTCGCCGTCCTTGGTAAGGCAATAGGACTTGAGAGCGCCGGAGCGCAGGGCAAACAGGGAATGGCTCTTGTCGCCGGGTCGGTAGAGATGCTGGCCGGGCTGGATGGGCTGCTGGCGCACGACGATGGCATCCAGCTTCTCCATCTCTTCACTGCGCATGCCGTGCGGCAGACACAAATCGGCAAGCGTGCAGTTCTGGCAGGTAACTTTCAATTCATGCAGATTCAGTGATTTCTTCTTGATTGTCATTGCCACTGTCCAACTGCTTGCAACCGCTCCCCGCTTGTATCGGGCAACACCGGCAAACAGGATATTATTCTGTAAGAATATATCCGATCTATTATAATCAGCCGGCCTGAGGCACCGGCTCATTACTTGCTTATACCTCAGTTTAGCCAGAAATCAAACAATAGTCACTTAAATCAGGCTGCTCCGGGCGGCCTCCCCGGACAGGAGCCGCACCCACGTGTACGCGCACGCCGCAGAAAAACTGCACCGACTGAGGGAAAAATACCCTGGAATCAGTCTGGCTGGCGGCCTGACCGGGCTTGAAAAAGAGAGCCTGCGCATGGGCCAGGATGGCGCCATCGCGCAGACGCCCCACCCGGCCAGCCTCGGCTCCGCCCTCAGGCACCCGTGGATTACCACGGATTATTCCGAGGCGCTGCTCGAATTCATCACCCCGCCACTGGCCAGCCCGCTGGACGCCCTCGCCTTCCTGCGCGACCTGCAGCATTTCGTCTACCTGAAACTCGACGACGAACTGCTCTGGTCTGCCAGCATGCCCTGCGTGGTGGAAGGCGAGGAGCGCATTCCGCTGGCCCGCTATGGCAGCTCCAACATCGGCCAGATGAAAACGGTCTACCGGCGCGGCCTCGGCTACCGCTATGGCCGCATCATGCAGGTGATCGCCGGCGCCCATTACAACTATTCGTTTCCGGATGCCTTGTGGCCACAGCTGCAGTCACTCGGGCAGGATACCCGGCCCCTGCAGGACTACATTTCCGAGTGCTATTTCGGGGTCATCCGCAACCTGCAGCGCATCGGCTGGATCGTCCCGTACCTGTTCGGCTCTTCGCCCGCGGTATGCAAATCGTTCCTCTGCGGAAAACAGACAATACTCGATGAATACAACGAGAACAGTTATTACGGTCCGTATGCAACATCGCTCAGAATGTGCGATATCGGCTACCAGAATTCGCACGAGGACGAGATCGGCTTCAAGGCACGCTACGACAGCCTCGAAAGTTATGTCGACAGCCTGACCATGGCAATCGAGACCCACTGCCCGCGCTACGAAAAGATCGGCGTCAAGGTCGATGGCGAATATCGACAGCTGAATTCCTGCATGCTGCAGATCGAAAACGAGTACTACAGCTCGGTCCGGCCCAAGCAGGTCCCCGGACTGAACGAAAAGCCCGTGCACGCACTCATGCAACGCGGTGTCCGCTACGTTGAATTGCGCTCGCTCGATATCAATATGTTCGAGCCGCAGGGTATCAGTGCCACCCAGTGCCGCTTCCTGGAAACGCTGATGGCCTTTTGCCTGTTTCAGGACAGCCCGCTTATCGACCACGCCGGCCGCACGGAAATCGATACCAACCTGGACGCCGTGTGCTACCGCGGCCGGGAACCGGGCCTGGTGCTGCAACGCGACGGCGTCAATATCAGCCTGCAGCAATGGGCGGGCGAACTGTGCGAGGCCATGATGCCGTTCGCCGATGCACTCGATACGGCCGGCAGCGGCCGACCCCACAGGGAAGCCCTCGAGGAACAGCTCGCGGCAGTCAACGATCCGGAAAAAACCCATTCGGCCAGGGTGTTGGCAGGGATGCGCGAGCACGACGAGGGCTACTTCCACTTTGCCAAGCGGATGTCACTCAAACACCGGCAGTATTTCCTCGATCTGCCGGCCAATGACACACAGTTCCGGGAGTTCGAACAGACCGTCCGGCAATCAATAGCCGACCAGCAGTCGATCGAGGCGGCAGACACGCTGTCGTTCGACGAATTCCTGGAGCAGTATTTCGCACAAACGCTTTGATGAAGAATATGCTCGCGCCAAGCCGCGAAGCCGCGAAGCCGCGAAGCCGCGAAGCCGCGAAGAAAATCAAAAAATACGCCACAGAGAACACAGAGAAAAATCAATTCAGGAAACAAAATATTGCTCCCGAATAAAAAGATCATTTTGTCATTCCCGCATGCGCGGGAATGACATGAGGATTTATAACTTCGGTAGCAATTCCCTGGTTACCGATTATATTTTCTCTGTGTTCTCTGTGTTCTCTGTGATCTCTGTGGCGAATATTTTTTCTTTGCGGCCTGGCGTCTTTGCGCGAACATTTTTCCTGTACAAAACAACCGCCGGAAATATCTAACCTGCCAGCACAAACCCCACACCGGCCAGGTAGAATCCGGCCGGATAATGCCAGCGCGGCGGTTTTTCAAGCAGGTATTCGAGCAGCAGCGTCAGGATGACGCCCATTACCATGTACAGCGGCACGACCTGCAGGGAGGTGTAGTGGCGCATATCAT
>JABDRC010000240.1 GCA_013041945.1 Halobacteria archaeon | reverse complement strand
CTGATTAATCCGTCATTGCGAGGAACGAAGTAACGAAGCAATCTCTAAACTACTGATTCATAATTGTGAGATTGCCACGCTTCGCTCGCAATGACGTGCTAATAGTAATTAATCGAGCTTCCTTATGCTGTACCGGCAGAACAAGATTGTGCTGAGGGCGTTAAACCGATTGGCGCGACCGCACACTAACGGGTATATGGACAGGCATGACAGCAGAAGAGGACTCCGATGTTGAACTGGTGCAGCGCTTCCAGCGCGGCGATCGCGATGCCTTCGATGAACTGGTGCGACGCCACCAGGACCGGCTGTACCGCATGGCGGCGGTCTGGCTACACCATGACCAGCAGGCTGCGGACGTGGTGCAGGAGGTCTTTCTGCGCAGCATCCGCGGACTGGCTGCGTTTCGTTTCCGCGCTGCCCCGTTTACCTGGCTGTACCGCACCACGCGCAACGTCTGTCACGAATACAATCGTCGCCGCCGAACCGAGCCACTGGAGAGCGAGCCCGATGATCCGTCACCCGGTGTGGAGCAGCAGGTCGCGCAGGCCGATGCCGCGCGTACGGTCCGTTCCCTGCTCGCCGGGCTGCCGGAGCGCCAGCGCGAGGTGGTGCTGCTGCGGATCTTCGAGGACCTGTCGGTCCGCGAGACCGCGCGGGCCATGGGTTGCCGCGAGGGTACGGTCAAGGCCCTGCTGCACAAGGCGAAGGCCCGCCTGCGGCTGGACCTGGAGGGCGAGGTGATATGAGCGGGCACGACAAATCCTCCGCCGGCGACCTGCGGTCACTCAGGCGCGACTACCGCACGCTGCAGGCACCGCCCTTCCTGGCGAGCCGGATACGGGCCGGGATCGATGCGCGGACAACACGCAGCATCAGCCGCCGGCCACTGCTCGCGGCGGTTGCCATTGCGGTCTGTGTACTGGCCGTGCTGCCCTTTATGTTTAAACAGGAGGCTGCACAACAGCCGGCGCCGCAATCGATGGCCTCGCTGTCGATGGGCATGACGTCGCTGAAGCTGCCGCCCTCACCCAGCCTGGCGAAGTTGCGGAGTATCAGGACGCCGGCCCTGCCGCCCAGGCCGGTCCCGCCGCCACGCGACAAGTCCGGCAAGGAAACCGATGTACAAACACGTTACCCAAAGGAGAACACCCATGAAGTCACTTAAACACATGATGATCGGTGCCATCGCCTGCACGGTGGTTGCCTACGCGCCACTGGGCCAGGCGAAGGCCCCGGAAGACCTGGCTACCATGCAGACCTTCCTGGAGATCATGGACAGCTATTTCGGCATTATCGACTCGACCTGGGAGGTCAGCAGCAGCGCCGAGAAGGCCGCGATCATGCAGATGCAGAAGATCCGCGAAATCCACGAAGACCGCGGCGAGAAGGCCAGGGCGGCCGGTGTGTTGCGCGAGGTGCTGGAGAACAGCCGCAACCCGACCATCCGCAACGCGGCCTACATGCTGCTCGGCGACACCCTCAAGGAGACCGGCCGCAGCGACGAGGCCCTCGAGGTGCTGAAGCAGGGCCTGAGCGAGAATATCAAGGCGGCCGGACGCGAGTGAGACTGTCCGCCATTGATCTGTTGTCAGGGTGCGCCATGCGCACCAATAATCTGATACGTGAACCGGGCAGTGCGTAAGACGCACCCTGACTAACGGAGGCACCGTCGACTTTCAGTTTGTCCACCGGCAGATGCTTCAGGCAGGCGAATGACGAGAAGCCGGAGCCGAAATCATCCAGTGCGAACCGGCAGCCGAAGTCCTTCAGCGCAGTGATGAATTCCTCTGCGGCAGCCAGGTTCGCGATCGCCGCAGTCCCGGTGATCTCGAAGGTCACCCGGGAAGCGTCCAGTCGAGTCTATTCAACTAACTGATTTTATTACTAATAATAGGGTTCATAGACACTGGCTGAATTAATCGCTGCATAAATTTCCTTGCGCGCGGGGTGGCGGCCGTCCGTGCTATCATGCCCGCCGTTTCGCTACACAGCTCATATATTGGTATCGAGGAACAAGTCATGATCAATCCCATAGGTTCTGCTGAACTGAAACCCCTGTTTGTGTATGACTCGGAAGAGCACGATCATCTGACCCACGAGGCGGAGAGTCTGCCCTCCATCATCATCAGCTCCGGCGCGGCCGGCAACGCCGTCATGATGGGCGCCGGTTACTTCACGCCGCTGACCGGATTCATGAGCCTGGCCGACGGCATCAGCTGCGCCGAGACAATGCAGATGACCTCGGGCCAGTTTTTCCCGGTACCGGTGCTGAACCTGGTGCAGGATGTGTCGGCCATCAAGGACGCCAAACGCATCGCCCTGCGTGATCCGAACGTCGAGGGGCACCCGGTGATCGCCATCCAGGAGGTCGAGTCCATCGAGGAGGTCTCCGACGAAGAGATGCAGCTGATGACCGACAAGGTCTACCGCACACAGGACCCGGAACATCCCGGCGTCGCCGCCTTCAATGCACAGGGTCGCTTCGCCATCTCCGGTCCGATCAAGGTGATGAACTTCAGTTATTTCCAGACCGACTTCCCGGACACCTTCCGCACCGCGGTCGAGATCCGCAACGAGATCAAGGAGCACGGCTGGAAAAAGATCGTCGCCTTCCAGACCCGCAACCCGATGCACCTGGCCCACGAAGAGCTGTGCCACATGGCCATGGACCGTCTCGGCTGCGACGGGCTGGTCATCCACATGCTGCTTGGCAAGCTGAAGCCCGGCGACATCCCGGCGCCGGTACGCGATGCCGCCATCCGCAAGATGGTGGAGCTGTACTTCCCGCCGAACAGCGCCATGGTCACCGGCTACGGGTTCGACATGCTGTACGCCGGCCCGCGCGAGGCCGTGCTGCACGCCTACTTCCGCCAGAACATGGGTGCGACGCACTTCATCATCGGCCGTGACCACGCCGGTGTGGGCGACTATTACGGCGCCTTCGACGCGCAGACCATCTTCGATGACGAGGTACCCGCAGGCGCGATGGATATCGAGATCTTCAAGGCCGACCACACCGCCTGGTCGAAGAAGCTGAACAAGGTCGTAATGATGCGCGAGGCCCCGGACCACCAGAAAGACGACTTCGTCCTGCTGTCCGGCACCAAGGTACGCGAGATGCTGGGCAACGGCGAAGCGCCGCCAAAGGAATTCTCACGGCCCGAAGTCGCAAAGATCCTGATCGACTACTACCAGGCCCAGTAAGTGGCCAGCTGGCAGCGCTGCCAGCACCATCCACCCTGAAAAATAACCGGGCACCTGCCCGGTTATTTTTTGCCCTCAATAAGACGTGAAATGAGAAGCGTACATTGGTAGCTACAGGACCACACAAAATCAAATAATGGCCACGGAATCCACGGAATCCACAGAACCACACGAAATCAAATAATGGCCACGGAATCCACGGAAGGAAACGGAAAAATCAATCACGAAAGCTAAAAACCCCACACGTCATTCCCGCCCCCGCCTTCGCGGGGACAGGCTCCGGCGGGAATCCAGTGGTAAATATATCCACACCACCAGAAATACAAACGATTTAGTGGCTATGGAAACCACGGAAGGACACGGAATTATTTTACTCCAAAAGCTAAAAAATCAGCTGTAGGAGCGCCTTGCAGGCGCGAATAAAAAAATTTTGTCATTCCCGCGAAGGCGGGAATCCAGCCCTTCTGTTTACCACTGTCTTACAGAAAAGTTTGTATTGTCAGAATCAGGCCGGCTGATTTAAAACTCAGCGCACTTATATTGGCTGGATTCCCGCCTGCGCGGGAATGACGGGGCAAAAGGAAAAGACGGGGCAAAGGAGAATGACAAGAGCTTCGCGGGAATGACAAGATAACTTCCACATCCCCCCTTTAAATTCACGCGCAGTGATCCTATTGTTTTAATAAGGACGGCCATTCACTGGCAGGGTTTTATCGACGGTTGGCAATTTTATCAGCTGCAACAAGACATTAACGAAGCGACGATCATGATGAGCACACCTGTCCGCACACAGAGACCGAACAGAAGCGGCGCGCTGCTGCTGTTATGCCTGCTGCCCGTGTTGTTCGGCACAACCGGGGCGGCCGCCAAGCCGCCGCCCCCGACCCACAGCCTGGCGCCGATGCTGGAGCGGGTGGTGCCGGCGGTGGTGAATATCTCGACGAGCTCGACCGTCAGGCTGCGCAGCAATCCGCTGCTGGAAGACCCGTTCTTCAGGCGCTTCTTTTCAATGCCGGAGACCGTGCCCAGGGAACGCCAGTCGGTGAGCGCCGGGTCCGGTGTCATTGTCGATGCGCGCCGGGGTTACGTGCTGACCAACCAGCATGTCATCGAGGGGACCGACGCGATCACCGTCACCCTGCGCGACGGGCGCAAGCTGGATGCGCAGGTCATCGGGCAGGACCCGGAGGTGGACATCGCGCTGCTGCAGATCGAGGCCGACAACCTGGTCGACCTGCCGATCGCCAATTCGGATACCCTGCGCGTGGGTGATTTCGTGGTGGCCATCGGCAACCCGTTCGGTCTCGGCCAGACCGTGACCTACGGCATCGTCAGTGCACTGGGACGCACGGGCCTCGGCATCGAGGGCTTCGAAAACTTCATCCAGACCGACGCCTCGATCAATCCGGGCAATTCCGGTGGTCCACTGGTCACCACGGACGGACAGCTGGTCGGTATCAACACGGCCATCGTGGGCCCGGCCGGCGGCAACATCGGTATCGGTTTTGCCATCCCCAGCAACATGGCCAGCGCTATCATGGTGCAGCTGGCCGAACACGGCGAGGTGCGCCGCGGCGAACTCGGCATCCTGATCCAGGACCTGACGCCGGATATCGCCGCGGCCTTCGGCCTGCGGGGTACCGGTGGCGCGGCCATCACCCGGGTCATACCCGGATCCGCGGCGGCGCAGGCCGGGCTGGCCGCCGGTGACATCGTCATTGCCGTCAACGGCCGGCCGGTCCGCACCGGCAGTGCGCTGCGCAACGCCATCGGCGTGCTGGCGATCGGTGATGACATGCTGCTGGATGTGATCCGCAACGGCCGCAAGCAAACCATCCGTGCGCGCATTGCCGAACCGGAGCGCCAGCAGGTCGATGCCGGAACGGCCAGCGGGGCGCTGGCGGGGGCGATGCTGGAGAATATCCCGCCGGGGCAGCAGGCCGGTCGCGGTGGTGGCGTGGCCGTGCAATCGGTCGAGCGCGGCAGCCCGGCCTGGCGGGCCGGCCTGCGTGCGGGCGATGTCATCTTCGCGATCAACCGGCAGCAGGTGCAAACTGTAGACGAGGTGCCGTATGCCCTCCAGCAGTCACCGGGACAGCTGGAGATGAACCTGCGGCGCGGCGATGCTGATGTATTTATCGCCATCCGTTAACCGCTGTCTGCCCGCACACGGCAGCCGGCCAGGTAATTACTGAAGGGAGACAGACATGTCCACATTGCAGCAAATGCGCGAGGGTCTCAATGATGCCCTGGATACCCTGCTCGAGGGCTGGCAGCGGCTGTACCGGTTTGCCGCCGGTGCCATCACCCGCTTTACACCCGGCAAGGCCGCCGGCCAGCCGGACGCTGGCGAAGACCAGGGTCTCGCGACGCGCAGCATCGGCTGGAGCGTGCTCGCGGCCGAGGTGTTCGACAGCGATGACAAGATCGTCGTGCGGCTGGAGGCGCCCGGCATGGACAACGAGGACTTTGATATCCAGGTCCACGATGACTACCTGGTGGTGCAGGGCGAGAAGCAGGTGGAGCAGGAACACAGGCGCGGACACTATCGCATCACCGAGTGCGCCTATGGCCGCTTCGAACGGGCCATCCCGCTGCCGGAGAATGTCGACGCTGACCGGGCGACGGCAAACTACCGGAATGGCATACTGCGCGTCGAGCTGCCCAGGACCGATGCGGAGGCCCGCTCGATCAAGATCAATTTGAGCTGATCCGGACGCACCGACACGGACATACGCAATGCAATTCAGAGACTACTACGAGATCATGGGTGTGGCGCGCGACGCCACCCAGGACGAGATCAAGCGCGCCTACCGCAAGCTGGCGCGCAAGTACCACCCGGACGTCAGCAAGGAGACCGATGCCGAGGCACGCTTCAAGGAGGTCGGCGAGGCCTACGAGGTGCTCAAGGACCCTGAAAAACGCGCCGCCTACGATCAGCTGGGCGCAGACTGGAAGTCCGGCCAGGACTTCCGGCCGCCGCCGGACTGGGACCAGGGCTTCGAGTTTCACGGTGGCGGCTTCTCCGGCGCCGATGCCGCGGGCTTCAGCGATTTCTTCGAAACCCTGTTCGGGCGCGGCGCTGCGGGTGCGGATTTCGGCGGTGCGCAGGCCGGCGGTTTTCACGCCCACGGCGGGGATGCGCATGCCCGGGTGCTGATCGACCTGGAGGATGCCTACCAGGGTGCCACGCGGGCATTGACCCTGAAACACACCGAACTCGGCACCGATGGACGGCCGCAGGTGCGCGAGCGCACGCTCAACGTGCGCATTCCGCGGGGCGTGCGCCAGGGGCAGCAGATCCGCCTCGCCGGGCAGGGCGACCCGGGTATTGGCCAGGGCAGGGCCGGCGATCTCTATCTCGAGGTGGCGTTCCGTCCCCATGCGCACTACCACGTCGAGGGTGCCGATGTGTTCCTCGATCTGCCCATCGCACCCTGGGAGGCGGCGCTGGGCGCCACGGTGAAGGTGCCGACACCCACGGGTGCCGTGGACCTGAAGATACCGCCCGGTTCCGCCGGTGGCCGCAAACTGCGGCTGAAGGGGCGGGGGATCCCGGCAAGGGCGCCGGGCGACCTGTATGTCGTGGTGCAGGTGGCACTGCCGCCGGCGGATTCCGCTGCCGGCCGGGCCGCCTACCGCGACTTCGAACAGGCGCTGGACTTCAATCCGCGCGCGCACCTGGGGGTCTGATATGAGCAATGAACTCGAATCACTGTTGAACGGCGGACTGCTTGCAGGTTGCGCTGCCGCCAGCGGATGCTGCTGCCGGACGGGCCGCCTGCCGCGACTTCGAACAGGCGCTGGCCTTCAATCCGCGCGCGCACCCGGGGGTCTGGTATGACCGATGATCTGGAATCACTGTTGAACGGCGAACTGCTCGAGGAGGACGTCGAGTTGTCACTGGCCGAGTTGTGCCAGGCCTGCCGGGTGCCGGCCGAGCAGATTGTCGAGCTGGTGGGCGAGGGCATCATCGAACCCGTCGGCCAGGGCCAGGTGCACTGGCGCTTTCGGGCCATCAGCGTACGGCGGGTGCGCTGTGCCTTGCGCCTGCAACATGACCTGGGTGTGAATACCGCCGGCGCGGCCCTGGCGCTGGACCTGCTCGAGGAGCTCGCGCAGTTGCGTGCCCGGCGCCGGTGAACCGGCACCCGGCGGCGGCCGGAAAATAATCCGCTGCCGGGTCTTGAAATCGGGGCCGGCAGACCTACATTTTCTGATGAGCAGATTGATGCGTTAAGGAGGTACAGCGATGTATGGCAGTTTTTTCGACGATTTCAGGCGCATGCAGGAGGAGCTGGATCAGCTGTCCGGACGTGGCCACTGGCCTGCCGGTATTCGTTCGGTCGCACGCGGCAGCTGGCCGGCCGTGAATGTCGGCGCCACACCGGACCAGGTAAACGTCTACCTGTTTGCGGCCGGTGTCGATCCGGACTCGCTGGATGTCTCCGTGCAGCAGAACCTTCTGACCGTATCCGGCGAGCGCAAGGCCCCCGTGGCAGAGGGTCATAACTATTATCGCAAGGAACGCTACGACGGCAGCTTCCGGCGCCTCATCACCCTGCCGGAGGATGTCGACGCCGACCGGGTGGAGGCACATTACCGTGACGGGGTCATACAGATCCAGGCAGCCAGGCGCAAGGCGGCCCGGCCGCGGACGATCAAGGTGAGCTGAAAGCAGTGAAAAGTTAAAAGTGAAATGTGGAAAGGGGTGAGGGGACAATTCGCGCAGCATGGATTTGCTACGGAATCACACGGAAAAATTTACTTACAAACACGAACGAAGGATTGTAGGAG
>JABDRC010000237.1 GCA_013041945.1 Halobacteria archaeon | reverse complement strand
GTCTCGGAGGCACAGGAACTGGCCATTGGCAAGCAGCAGTATGCGCCGTTGCGCCAGGCGCAGGGCGGTGACTACGTGGTCGATCCCGCGGTGGGTGCCTATGTCAGCCAGGTGGGACAGCGCCTGGCGGCGGTCAGTGACCGCAAGCTGCCTTATGAATTCCATGTCTTGAACAACTCGGCGCCCAATGCCTGGGCGCTGCCGGGCGGCAAGATCGTCATCAACCGCGGCCTGTTGACGGAGCTGGACAGCGAGGCTGAGTTGGCAGCTGTGCTCGGTCACGAAATTACCCATGCCGCGGCCAAACACACCGCCCGCAACCTGTCGCGCGGGCTGCTGATGCAGGGCGCCATGCTGGCCACCGTGGTCGCCACCCAGGACAGCGACTATGCGCAACTGGCGCAGCTGGGTGCCGGCATTGGTGCACAACTCATTACCCGGAAGTATGGCCGGGACGCCGAGCGGGAGGCTGATTATTACGGTATGCAGTACATGTCACGCGCCGGCTATGCACCGCAGGGCGCGGTCGAACTGCAGAAGACGTTTGTGGAACTGTCAGAGGGTAAACAGCAGGACTGGCTGAGCGGGTTGTTCGCCAGTCATCCGCCGTCGCAGGAGCGGGTACAGAACAATCTGGAGACCCTCAGGGCATTACCAGCGAGCGGTGATGAGGGCAAACAGCGTTTCCGGCAGAAGCTGGCGCACCTGAGGAAGACCCGGCCGGCATATGAGGCGTATGACGAGGGGCGCAAGGCACTCGCCAAAGGGAATGTCAGTCAGGCACGCCAGCTGGCGGTGAAGGCGCACAGGCTGGAGCCGCGTGAAGCGCATTTCGAGGCGCTGCTGGGCGATATCGAGCAAAAGCGCGGCAATCACAGCGCGGCGCTGACGCGTTACAACAAGGCCATTCGACTGAACGACGGTTTTTTTTATTACCACCTGAAAAAAGGCATGGCCAACGAACAGCTGGGTAAACGCGCACAGGCCAAAACGGATCTGAATAACAGCATCGGCCTGTTGCCCACGGCCAATGCCTACAACTCGCTGGGTGATATTGCCCGCAAGGAGCGACGCTACCAGCAGGCCAAGAAATACTATGCCAGGGCGGCAGAGGATAAATCGGCCACCGGTAAACTGGCTTACAGTTCGCTGGTTGAACTCGATCTGCCGGACAATCCCGGTAAATACCTGAAGGTCAAGCTGGGTGTCGATCAGCGCGGTCGAACGCTGGCACAGGTCACCAACACTACACCGAAGCCCGTCAAGGGCGTTGTACTCGGCGTGCAGTTGACAGACACAAATGGCCGCCGGCGCAGCGGCGAGTATGCCGTGCGCGGTACCCTGCAACCCGGCAAGACTTCCAGTATCGACCTGGGACTGGATAATCTCGACCAGGCGGTGCTGAAAACCCTGCGGGCAGGGGTCGTCAAGGCCGGTCTTTCCCGCTGAATCGAAAATCAGTGCATCAGTCGCGGGGTCGATTTCAATTCCGCTCCGACCGGTCAACCGTGCAATCGCCGGCCGTTCCCGACAGGGCGTGCCTTCACGCTGGCCGGGCTGGATGAAGTACAGCTTCCACCGTCCTTTTTTGTTTTATCCGCGTGTCATGCTGCACATGCCCGGTTGTGTCGCAGGCAAACCTGCGTAAAATACGGGCAACGTTACCGGAGGATGTCGGCCAGCTCATGAAGCCAGGCGTTGTGGCAGGGATAACCACTGTTGGACTGCTATTGCTTGCCACTGTTGCGCGCGCCGGCTACCTGTCCGCCGAACAGGCCTTCCAGGCCGGTGATTATCCGCAAGCCCTGCAGCGCTGGCAGTCACAGGCCGCGAACGGTGACGCCGCCGCACAATACAACGCAGCGATCATGCTGCTCGAGGGTCCCGGTACGACACGTGATCCACAGGCCGCCCTCGACCTGCTGCGGCACGCCGCTGCCGGGTCCAGTCCCGATGCACAGTTTGCGCTGGCCTTCCTGTATGCACAGGGCCGGCATGTTGCGCGCGATGATGTGCGTGCCGCCGAACTGTATCGCGCCGCCGCAGAAAGCGGGCACGCCGGTGCCCGCTACAACCTCGCCATGCTTTACCGGGACCACCGTGTCCGGGGTGGTGATGCGCTAGAGATCATGCGCCTGCTGCAGGCGGCGGCCGAGCAGGGGCTGGCCGCTGCACAGTACCAGCTGGCGGAACACCTGGCGCACGGCGAAGGCGTCTCGCCGAATATCACCCGTGCCAACAACTGGTATCGGAAGGCTGCTGACCAGCAGTACCCTCCGGCGCAGCGCAAACTGGGCCTGATGTACCTGCAGGGTGACGGTTCACCGAAGGATATGGATATGGCAACGAGGTGGCTGTCGCGTGCCGCGCAACAGGGTGATGCCGGGGCGCAGTTTCAGCTTGGCATGAATTACCGCACCGGCAAGGGCGTCAGCAGGGATGAACTGCAGGCCGTAACCTGGCTGAACGAGGCGGCCTGGCAGGGCCATGCGCAGGCACAGTTCCACCTGGGTCTGATGCACCGGAAAGGCGATGGCGTGTCGCAGGATGACCGGGAAGCGGCACGCTGGTACCGGGCGGCCGCCGAGCGCGGTGACCCGAAGGCACAGAACAATCTCGGTAACCTGTATATCAGTGGCGAAGGGGTGCCGCAGGACTACATACTGGCGCACAAGTGGTTCAACCTGGCCGGTGCCAACGGCAACAAACTGGGCATCAAGAACCGCGACCGGCTGGCGGACCGCCTGTCCGGCGCGCAACTTGCCGAGGCGCAGGCGCTGGCCCGTGCCTGGCACAACCGGCACTCTGCACCGGCCCGTTCATATGCCGCGGCATCGTTCGACCGTGAAGAGGACGTGTCCGGCAGCGGTGTCGATGCCGGCCGGCAGACGGAATCTTCACCGTCCTGGTTCAGTCGCTGGCGCGGGAGCAGGCAATGAGAAACAGTCACAGGGACGCACGGCAGGACACAGGAAGAATACCGGGCAGCAGCATGCGTGCATTGATGTCCGGCATGCTGTTCGCGGTTGCACTCGCAGGTTGCTCCGTGCTGCAACCGACGAACGGCACATCCCCGGGTTCGGCTGCGCGCGGTACCACCGATGAGCGACTCGCCGCACTGGAAGCCGGTCTGCAGCAACTTGCACAACGTGTGGATGCCCTGCAGGTCAATGCGGCGGAGTCACGGCAGGGCCTGCACACCGCCGGTGCTCGCGAACTGCCGATCGAGCAGCAACCGGTGAGACCGGCGATCGTGCTTGCCTCCAATCCACCGCGCAGGCTGCCCGATCCGCCCGCCGCGCCACCACCACCGGTCAGGGCGCCGGTGCCGCGATATGACCCGCCTGCCGCACCCGTCGCGCCGCCACCTGGCGAAGGTGACTGGGTGATCAACCTGGCATCCTACGCCAATGAGTCATATGCCTCCCGCAAACAGGCCGAGTTCATCGATGAGGGCGTATACGTGGAGCAGGTGGCGGCCACGGTCAAAGGCAAGCTCATCTACCGCCTGCGTGTGGCGGGATTCGATTCGTTCCGTGCCGCCAGTGCGGAAGCCGGCAACATTCGTACCCGGCTGGGCCTGCAGGACACCTGGGTCGCGCGCCGCTGACGGTTTTCCGCGATCCATGCAGGCACATCGCTTGCCGGGTCGTGTATGCTTTCATAGTCATGAAAGCACCCTGCGTTGACTTTTCCCGGACGCGGCAACGCTAGGCGCCTGCCGGTTTTCCCATGGTCCAGCTACCCATCGTCTCCGAGGCCGATACCCGCGATGTATTTGTCGCGACACCGGTCGATGACTACGAGCTGATCGATTTCGGCAACGGGCGCAAGCTGGAACGCTGGGGCGAGTATCTGGTTGAAAGCCCGGACCGGCTGGCCAGCGGTCAGCCCGGCGGGCGTCACTGGAATGCCGACTGGATTTATGTTGCCGATGTCGGTGTCCGTGGCCACTGGGAGCCAACCCGCAGTGGTCTGACGCGCGAGTGGCACGTGAACATCCAGGGACAGACGGTCTGCTGCCGGCTGGATGCGCACGGACGGGTCGGTCTGCGTGGTCGGGACCTGCCGTGTGCGCAGTGGATCAGACAGCGCATCGAGGGCTGTTACGATCTCGATGAGATTCATGTGCTGAATCTGTTCGGCGGCAACGGCTTCGTGTCTGCGCAGGCATTGCAGGCGGGCGCTGCGGTCGTCCACGTCGACAGCAGCGAGGATATGCTGTCGCTCGCGCACGAGAATGCCGGTCGCGACAACATCGAGTACGTGCAGGAAAACGTCATTGACTATGTCGAGGACCTGCTGCGCCGCCAGCGACGCTTCGATATGGTCATTTTACCGATCCCGCCGACCGGGCATGGTCCGAAGGGTGAATTCTGGGATCGCGAGGTCGACATGGCGCGGCTGGTAAAGTATCTCCCGCGACTCATCACCAGGGACTGTCTCGGCGTATGGCTGTCGACTGACAGGGGTGCAAACACCTGGAAGGCGGAAGGACTGGGCCAGTTGTTACGCGAGGCGTTGCCCGGTTGCACCATCGAGCCGCTGCACCTCGGCGTGCAGACGCATGACGGGCGCACCCTGCCGGCCGGGGTCGCCGCGCGCTGGTACGACGAGACCGAGTTTCTGCAGACCAGCGGCATGCCGCTCACCGCCGCGCAGCTGGAAGAGCGCCTCGACATCCACATGATCTCGCTGGGAGCGGCCGAGGAGCCGTCGCGTGCGCTGGCTGAATTTCCCCGCGAACTGCAGGACTTCGTGTTGCAATGGGCCAGCATCGTTACGCGCACCAGTTCCGGTATGGCACTGAATTTCGTCTCGCATGTGTGCCCGGCACTGCGCCTGATGGACACCGGGGGTGTGGAAGCGTGGCTGCTGGCGTGCATGGACATCTACGACACGAAGGGGCTGCATCCCGCCGTCGCCGCTTTCAAGGACGTGGAAACCTTTGCGCGCGAGTACAAGGCACGCACCACCGGCGTCGCGTTCGATGACGTGGTCAACGTGCTGGAAATGTTCGTGCATGGCCTGAACGGGAGGCGTCTGAAGATCGAGGTTGGCGATACTGCCTGGACCGACACGGAGACCATCTTCCTGCCGGCCTCCGTGGCGCGCTACGAGGCGCGCGAGGACAATTTTCAGCTGTACAAGGCCATGGTGGTGCACCAGTGGGCCCAGACCTGGTTTGGTACCTGGCGCATCGAGCCGCGGGAGGTGTTCGGCCGTTTTACGGACAATGACCGGCTCATTGCCCGCTTCCATGCGCTGGAAACCCTGCGTCTCGATGGCCGCATCAGGGCGACACTGCCGGGCGTCTATCGCATGCTCGAGCGCTTTCGTGCCGACAGCCAGCTGGAACTGGCAGGCGACTGGCAGGAGGCCGCGCTGCACCTGTCGAATCCGGTTGCCGGTCTGGAAGACACACTGGTCTGGTTGCAGCGGCTGGCAGGCAGTGATGCGCCGGGTCCGGTGATATACCAGGGTGTCATGAAGGTGGATGCCGTGGACAAGGTGCGCAAGGCGCGCATCGATGCCGACCGGCAGTCATTCCGCCTGCACATGCTGCGCCTCGAGCAGGAACTGCTGGATGCACAGGAAGAGGTCGCGGAGGAGGAAGACGAGGCGCGGGAAGCGGACGGCGAGCGCCGTTTGCCATTCGAGCTGCGCAAGGTCGAATCGGACGAGCACCCGGACGGCTTCACCTTCGAAATGAATCTTGACGGCAAACCGATCGCGCCGCCG
Organism: Halobacteria archaeon; assembly: GCA_013041945.1. GTDB lineage: Bacteria > Pseudomonadota > Gammaproteobacteria > UBA9214 > UBA9214 > UBA9214. The sequence goes on along the minus strand of JABDRC010000237.1, from coordinate 2,020 downwards.
GAAAATGTCAGCGGTACGATGGCGTCGATCTTCCAGGACCTCGGGGACATCCCGGAAGACTACCTGTATGCGGCTGGCGACGGTGCCTACTCGGCCGGGGATATTGGCGGGCAGAATGTCGAGGACGTGTGGAAGGGGACCTATCACGAGGAGGGCGCATTTCTTTACAACGAATGGGACTACGAGCGCCAGAACTACCGCAAGAACTGGGCCGTGTTGCGCGAGCTGGAGGTAAGTCCGCACGATGACGATTTCGTGCGCGACACGCTGATCAAGTACCGCGGTCTGACCGCCCACCTGCGCCGCACCTTCGAGGCGCTGCGCGGCGAGGACAAGCTGCTGAAGAAACAGCCCTACGGCGATAACGTCGACATCGATGCGCTGGTGGAGGCCTGGGCCGACACCACCATGGGCATGGAAATGTCGGAGCGCCTGTTTACCAAGATGCACAAGCTGGAGCGTGATATCGCGGTGATGTTCATGGTCGACATGAGCGGCTCGACCAAGGGCTGGATCAACGATGCCGAGCGCGAGGCACTGGTGCTGCTGTGCGAGTCGCTGGAGACGCTGGGCGACCGCTATGCGATTTACGGCTTTTCCGGCATGACGCGCAAGCGCTGCGAGGTCTACCGCGTGAAGCGCTTCGACGAGGACTACACCGACGAGGTGCGCAGCCGTATCAGTGGCATCACTCCCAGGGACTATACCCGCATGGGGGTCACCATCCGTCACCTGTGCCACCTGCTGCACCAGGTGGAGGCGCGCACAAAACTGCTTATCACCCTGTCGGACGGCAAGCCGGACGACTACGATACCTACCGCGGCGCCTATGGTATCGAGGACACACGCCAGGCACTGATCGAGGCCAGGCGTGAGGGTATCCATTCGTTCTGCATCACGATCGATAACGAGGCCCGCGATTATTTGCCGCACATGTATGGTGCAGTGAATTACGCCGTCATTGACGAGGTGCGCAAACTGCCGCTGAAAGTCTCGGATATCTACCGTCGCCTGACAAGCTGACGCGGCGGATTGCCGGCACAGGGAAATACCGGCTGTCGCAATAACACGACAGTATGCATGACATTCTGTCTGTGCATACATTCCCCTTTCACGGCTTTATAACAGTATATTTCTGCTTCCGGTCTTTCCGGACAGGTTTATCTTGCGTGAAATGTGTCACTGGTCTGCGACACAGTATTGTTTCAGTGCGTCTGTCACATTTCTGTGCATGATGCATTTTCCGGTGCAGTGTTATGTTGCTATCTATTTGCAAACTAGACTTGCGTATGAAATTCATGTCGCGTGACATTTTGTGACACTTATCAATATTTGTTTGAGCAACAGGATGCTATAAATGATATCGACAAGGAGGTGCAGTATGTATTTCGATAATCTGACACTGACTGCAATCGGTATTTTTGTTGTCGGACTTTTGTGCACAGTCCGTTTTTGTATCTTCGGGCTGTGTGGCGGTCCGCACAATCCCGACCAGTACGACGATCCCTCTCAATCGTGATTACGACTGTCATCACCCGGCATGCCGGGTGATGACTGCCTGCGTCAACCTTTCCCGCATTGCACCGATAGACCGGCCACATATCACGTGACCGGTGATAGCTGCATGGTTCGCTATTTCCAGTGTTGCCGGCCGGCCCTGCGCGGGCGGATCCGGTGCCGGTCAGTGGCGCTGCCCGCATCCGGGCAGACGGGTACGCAGGATGCCGGTTTCTGTCAATGAACTGCAGCAAACCGGGAGTTGTTCCCGCCGCCATAAGCTGAATAAATATTCAATAAAAACATAGTGGTAGATCACGGGATCGACTGATGAAGCAGCTCGCCCGGGGCGGGATCTGTTGACAATAGATTAGAATATGATAATATTAACCATAACTGTAGTATCTGACTGACTGGAGGTGTCTCATGTACATCGATAGCTTGACGATTGCTGCACTGGTTTTGTTCGTAGTGGCCATTTCAGCATTCGTGCGTTTCTGCATGGTCAAGTATTGCGGGCTGA
>JABDRC010000019.1 GCA_013041945.1 Halobacteria archaeon | reverse complement strand
TCGGCGACGTGCTGAGCCAGGCGGAGATCGAGGCCGTGGTGCGTTACGCGAAGACACTGGCCGACACCCGCGACTACCCGCCGGGTGAATTCAACTACCCGCTGGCACTGCGGACCAAGAAGGCCTTCCCGGAAGACGAGATCGTCCTGAAAATCCGTTACACCGGCCAGGACGGTGATGATTCGGTCAGGAATGTGCTGGAACTGGAGAAGCGCTTCGGCAAACGCTGGCAGGGCATTTTCGAACTCGCACATAAGTCCGAGGGCGGACATGACGTCATCGAAGAGGCCGAAGTCGGCTTCAAGTATGCGCTGCACTGGGACCTGGAAAAACAGTACATCGTTTCGGCGGGCCTGATGACCGCGCTGCCGATCCATGACCGCTCGGAGTCCGACGTCCTCATCCCCATGCTGATGGGTGCGCGCGCGCTGTCGGACGATTTCCTCGCCCAGGGCAGCGCGCGGTTGAAACTGCCGTTCGACAAGGCCTCCGAAGGCGAGGCCGAGTTTGCCGGCGTGGTGCACTGGATGCTGCCGAAGTTTCCGCGCGGCGTGTTTCCCGGGCTGGAAGTCGTGGCGAGCGTACCGTTCGACAACAACGACACCGACCGCGTTAAATGGTCGGTACTGCCGCAGGCGCGCATCGGCCTGACCCGCGGCGGCCACGTGGCACTGAACCTGGGCGCAGAGATCCCGCTCAGCGACCAGTCATGGGATTACCGCGGTTATATGTACCTGCTCTGGGACTTCGCCGACGGATCGTTCTTCAAGGGCTGGTAGGCACCGGGCTTGCCGGCGACCCTGGCTCCGGAATGGGGTGAAGCACGCGTAGAAACCGGGGTTAAAGCATAATTTCCGCTATTATCAGGAACAATTGTGCTCTGACCCCGTTTATTCTTCGAACAGTTCCGACTCCATTTCCAGATAGATACGATAGGCATTGCCGCGGTTACTGGCCGCGAAGGCAGGCAGGTGGCTGTAGGCCGACCAGTCAACAGACTCATAGGCCTGATCGAAGGGAACGAAGTCGTTTACCGCATTACGCATCTCGTCGCGCACGAAATGGATATAATTCCGGGTGGCATCCATCGCCTCGTGGACACTCCCGGCGGGCACCCCGTGACCGGGAATCACATAACGTGGCGGTGGCTGAAGTTTCGCCAGATTATCAAGGCCGGCAAGCCACTGGTCGATATCGGTCTGCGGACTGTCAAGGAAGGGTACACGTCCCTTGTAGATTACGTCACCGCTGAAAAGGATACCGTAGTCCCGAACGATAAGGACACTGTCGCCAGGCGCATGCGCAGGACCCAGGTGTTTCAGCATGAAGTCGACACCGCCAACCTCGAATGTCATTGCATCATCGAAGGTATGGTCGGGGGATATGATCCGGGTATTTTCATCCACCCAGGGAAACAGCACCTCGCGCCGCTGTGCAAGACGTCGCTGGGCATCCTCGCCCTGACTGGCAGCAGAACCACCGGCGTAACCCAGTGCCTGTTGCTGCGCCCATACTGGCGGGTTACCGGCAAACTCCTTGAATGCCTGCAACCCGTAGATATGATCAGCATGATAGTGGCTGATAATAATGCGCTCTACAGGCTTGTCGGTAATCTCCCGTATTCGCTGCAGCAAACGGTAGCCGAGTGCGGGCGTACCCAGTGCATCGAACACCACTACGCCGTCTGCCGTGACCACAAAACCCGCGTTTGAGGTGTGCCCCTCGTTTTCCGTGCCGGGCACACCTGCCCGTCCGACAAAGTAATAGACCGGCGCATCAGGAACCTGATGCAACTCGAACGGGAGACTCACAGTTCCATAGGGCGTCACTGTGCCCTGTGCAGCGACAGCGATCTGCGCATTACAGAGGATAGCAAGCAGTATGTATCTAGCGCATGTAAACATAGCCCTCTTCCTGTTGTAATCGAACGATTTCAGCATCCGCCATCGGTATCATCTTGACAAATCCGTGTATTTCTTCAGGCTCGAGACCATGCGCCCTGGCGGCAACGACGCACATCCTGAATTCAACAGGCCCGGCAATTGTCAGGCTTTGTGCCCGCCGCATAACTTCCTCACTGGGATCGAAGTTCTTGATCGCGAACATCGGTATTTCGTCACCGTGCAGCACCACGACAATGGATGCCTCGAAAGGATCGGCATTGTATAGATTGTTCAGGTAGCTGACACGATCGATCACATTCGAAAGCTTATCAGCAGTCGATACCGACACATCGTAAACCACCTTTTGCGGGGCATATTTTATCTGCATCAGTTCTGCGCCGCCCCAGGGTGCTTGCGCGTAGACACTGGTTGCCGCCATGAGCACCACCGGTAACACAATGGCAAGAGTTCTGTTGAGCAGGTATTTCATCAAGATGCTCCTTATTGTGCTCTGACCCCAATGATGAACAGGCAAAGCGTGAATTGGGGGTCAGAGTGAATTGGGGGGTCAGAGCATGATTTCCACTTATATCAGGAATAATTGTGCTCTGACCCCAATAATGGGAAAAACAGCCGATGGGCGAGTTCGCGGTGCCGGGTCAGCCAGGGGGTTTGACGAGGGCCGATTTCTTCCACCAGGGGTGCTTGGCCTCAATGAACTCCTCCCAGTAGGAGTCGAAGCGGTTGAGCATGTGGTGGTAATCGCATGTCCGCCAGCCGATAAGTCCGCCCGCGTAAACCAGGAGCTCATGGTCCGCCTTATCCGCCAGCAGTTCATCGAGCAGTTGCTGCATGACGGCC
>JABDRC010000230.1 GCA_013041945.1 Halobacteria archaeon | reverse complement strand
GGGGCAGATAACTGTAGCAGCTTGTCTACAGCCTGTTGTATTAACGAATTTTTCCGGAGTTTCCCATGGCACGCGTCACCGTAGAAGACTGTCTCGACAAGGTCGATAATCGCTTCCAGCTGGTCCTGGTTGCCACCAAGCGTGCCCGTCAGCTGGCCAACGGTGTGCAGCCGCTGGTGGAGTGGGAAAACGACAAGCCGACCATCGTGGCGCTGCGCGAAATTGCCGATGGCCTGATCGGTCCCTCGATCCTCGATGAGCCCACGCACCCGGTGGCCGAGGAAGAAGCAGGCGATGAGCTGGCCATGTTGTCCGCGGACGAACCGGGCGCCCGGGACGAGACCGCGGCAGAGGAAAAGCCGCCGGCAGCACCCGCGGCGGACTGACCGGCGCATTAGCCGCACCTGTTCGGGTGACGGCGGCAATTTCAGCTTTATTCCTTAACGGTTCCGGCCGGAACGCTATGTGCGTGCGGGCCTGATAGGGTTATATTAGGTGTAACCCGGACAGGCATGGCCCCCGACCGACATGGCTTCACAGGCGGAAACACTCACCGATAACGAATCACGCTTCCTGATCAGTGATCTGTGTCGCGTGCTGGAAGAGTACCTGGAGCCCGACCAGGTACAGGAAGTCTACCGTGCCTACCTGTTCGGTGCCGAGGCGCACGAGGGTCAGCACCGCCTGTCCGGCGAGCCGTACATTTATCACCCGATTGCGGCGGCGCGCATCCTCGCCGAGCTGAAGCTCGATGCGAAATCCATCGTTGCGGCCATCCTGCACGACACTATCGAGGACACGCCCACGGCCAAGGAGCACATCGCGACCGAGTTCGGTGAAGACGTTGCCGAACTGGTCGACGGGGTCAGCAAGCTGACACAGATCAAGTTCGAGACCTCGGCCGAGGCGCAGGCGGAAAACTTCCGCAAGATGATCCTCGCCATGGTGCGCGATATCCGCGTCATCCTGGTCAAGCTGGCCGACCGCCTGCACAACATGCGCACGCTGGGTGTTATGCGTCCCGAGAAACGGCGCCGCATTGCGCGCGAGACGCTCGATATCTATGCGCCGATCGCCAACCGTCTCGGTATCAATGCGCTGCGCGTCGAGCTGGAAGACCTGGGTTTCGCCGCCCTCTATCCGCTGCGCTACAGTGTGCTGGAAAAGGCGGTCAGGGAGGCGCGCGGCCATCGCAAGGAGGTGCTGAACAAGATCGAGAAGTCGATCAAGCGCCGGGTCCGGCAGGAGAAGCTGCACGGGCGCATCCTCAGTCGCGAAAAGCACCTGTACAGCCTGTACCGCAAGATCCGCGACAAGACGCTGTCGTTCGAGGAGACCTACGACGTCTATGCCTTCCGCATCATCGTGGACGATGTCGACACCTGCTATCGCATGCTGGGTGTGGTGCATAACCTGTACATGCCGGTACCCGGCAAGTTCAAGGACTACATCGCCATTCCCAAGGGCAATGGCTACCAGTCACTGCATACCATTCTGTTCGGTCCCTACGGCATTCCGATCGAGGTGCAGATTCGCACCGAGGATATGGACAAGGTGGCGGAGTCCGGCGTGGCGGCGCACTGGGTATACAAGACCGGCGAGGAAAACATCGACCAGATGCATGCCGGTGCACGTGAGTGGATGCGCGAGTTGCTGGAGATGCAGAAGCATGCGGGTAATTCACTCGAGTTCCTGGAGAGCGTCAAGATCGACCTGTTCCCGGACGCGGTGTACGTGTTCACGCCGATGGGCGAGATCATGAAGCTGCCGCATGGCGCCACCGTGATCGACTTCGCATACGCGGTACACACCGATATCGGCAACACCTGCATCGCCGCGCGCGTCGACCGGCAGGAAGTGCCGCTCAGGACCACGCTGCGCAACGGCCAGACGGTGGAGATCATCACGGCCGAGGGGGCGCACCCGAGCCCGGCATGGCTGAGTTTCGTGGTGTCAGCCAAGGCGCGTTCGAATATCCGTCACCACCAGAAGAACCTGAAACGCGAGGAGGCCATAATGCTGGGCCGGCGCATGCTGGACCGCGCGCTGGGGATTTTCGACTCCGTTGCTGCCGAGGTGGATGCCGTGCGCCTGCAGAGCCTGCTCAGGGAATATCACCTCGATGCTCAGGATGACCTGATGGAGGAAATCGGTCTCGGCCGCCGGCCGTCCGTGCTGGTGGCGCGCGCACTGGTGCAGGCCGAAGACGGTACCGACGAGGGCGGTGAATCCAGAACCATGCCGCCGCTGGTCATCAAGGGGACCGAAGGCATGGTGACGCGGTTTTCCAAGTGCTGCCGTCCCATCCCCGGCGATCCGGTGGTCGGTGTCATCACCAGCGGCCGCGGCATGATGATTCACACACAGAATTGCCGAAACATCGCCGACGACAAGTACAATGCCGACAACTGTCTCGAGGTGCAGTGGGAGCCGGGCATCGACGAGGAGTTCCCGGTCGAGGTGAATGTCGAGGTCGAGGACCGCCGCGGTGTACTGGCCATGGTGGCAACCGTCATCGGCGATGCCGAATCCAATATCGAGAACGTCGGTATCGAGGAAGGTGACGGACTGACCAATCTTCTCAAGTTCCGCCTCGCCGTGCGCAATCGCAAGCATCTTGCCACCGTGATGCGGCGCGTGCGCAATATTCCGTCGGTGATCCGCATCAGCCGGGCGCGGGGCTGATAAAAGAGAATCTCGCGCCAGGGCGCCAGGAACAAACAAAAACACTTGCCACAGAGAACACAGAGAACCTCTTTCTCCCCTCTCCCTCCGGGAGAGGGTTGGGGAGAGGGGATAAATACATTCAGGCAGGATTATTACCCGGGCAGTAAATCAAAAATTAACGAACTTGATCAATCAGGGCAGGAATCAAAATGACCCGCACCATCATCCAGACCGACAAGGCGCCGCAGGCCATCGGGACCTATTCGCAGGCAGTCAAAACCGGCAACACCGTGTACCTGTCGGGGCAGATCCCGCTCGATCCGGCCAGCATGGAACTGGTCGCTGGCGACATGGCGGCGCAGATCCGGCGCGTATTCGACAACCTGTCGGCGGTTGCTGCTGCTGCCGGTGGAACGCTCAACGACATCGCCAAGCTCAATGTGTTCCTGCCGGACCTCGGTCATTTCGCACTGGTCAACGAGATCATGGCGGAGTATTTCAGCGAACCCTATCCTGCACGTGCCGCCGTCGGAGTGGCATCACTGCCGAAAGGTGCACAGGTGGAAATGGACGCGATAATGGAGCTCGATACCTTTGACGAGGAAGAATATCTCGATCAATAGGTGCCTGGCTGATTATCAGGGCGATCTATAACTGGTTGGCGGGCTGGATGAGAAGTCCATTTTGAAGATTAGAAGTTCTACTGAATCTGACCGCACTGCAATTGATGGTATCCACATGAGTGCTTTCGGGGGGCGGCAAGGCCGGGAGATTGTGGAACTCGTCAATGGTTTGCTGGACGATGAGACGGCAAAACCCCTGCTTTCGCTGGTGGCGGAAACAGACGGCAGGCTGGTTGGCCATATACTATTCACCGTGGCGCGACTCCAGCCCGATGACCAGCAAGCCTCAATCCGGATTCTCGCGCCACTGGCAGTTTCAAGCGACTTTCAGGGCAAAGGGGTCGGAGGTGTCCTGATAAGAGAAGGCCTGAAACAGTTGACAGAGTCAGGCGTGGACCTGGTCTTCGTGCTGGGTCATCCGGGTTACTATCCGAAATTCGGGTTTCAAACAGCAGGGCTGTCCGGCTTTGAAGCTCCTTATCCAATTCCTTCGGAGCACGCGGATGCCTGGATGGTCCGCGAGCTGAAGGCTGGTGTAATCGGTAAAAGCGAAGGCAGGGTCCAGTGCCCGGAGGTCTTGAACCAGTCCCGGCATTGGCGGGAATAGAGCGCACTAACAGGCGCATGCAGTCGGATCAACAAACCGCCAGGCGCTTTGTTGGCTGTTGATGCGAGGCGTTAGCCCTTATGAAGAATTAATTGAGTCAACTCGATTGATTTATATATTTTTGGTTTTCTCTGTGTCCTCTGTGGCAAGTGTTTTGGTTTTCTCTGCGCTTTTGCGCCTTTGCGCGAGATAATATTGTTGAAAAACGCACCTGAAGCTGCCGACCAGCTCGACACCCTCCCGGTCACGGTCCTCAAGGGCGTCGGGCCGCGCGTGGCCGAGCGTCTCAAGCGCCTGAACATCCGCACTGTGCAGGATGTGCTGTTTCATTTGCCCCTGCGCTATGAAGACCGCACGCGCGTGGTGCCGATGGGGTCGGCGCGTGCCGGTGAGCATGTGGTAGTGCAGGGCGAGATCGAGCTGGCGGAAATAAAATTCGGCCGGCGGCGTTCGCTGCTGGTGCGTATCAGTGACGGCACCGGTTCGCTGACACTGCGTTTTT
>JABDRC010000228.1 GCA_013041945.1 Halobacteria archaeon | reverse complement strand
ATCAGGGGACGATTCTAAAATCTATACAAATCGCAGAGTCCTGCAGCCGGACCCGGCCAAAAGCAATCGGTCACTGTAACAAATAGTGTTGGATTTCCCGCATGCGACGCTGATGGATTGTTGCGTTTGCATCCATAAAGGGGTGACTAAATTCCGGATCACTTATTACGATAGCATTTCGGTCTTCTGCCTCCCGCGCTAGGTCCTTTGACATTGCTGGCGTGACGACATTGTCTCGTTGGCCTGTCACTAGCAGGATATTGCTACACTTATCTGGTAAATGTTCGATGGGATCGTATTCGACAGGACAACCATAATCAGACAAACGACTGGGAGTTGAATCAATAACGATCTTATCCAGTTGCATGTCCGACTCCAGGGTATTCAGAAGGAAAACACCGCCTAGTGACATTGCATAAACAAAACGCTCTTCATAACCCTGTGCGATAAGACTCGTCAATATTTGCTTTATGTCATGCACTATGGCCTTTAGCCGCCGTTTGCCTACTGAGCGACCATAACCGCGGTAGTCGTAGATATATACGTCGTAACCGAGATGTACATAAGCGCGATATTCACCAAGAATCTGATCGGCGAGCATCGCATTACCCTGCAACACTAGGAGAAATCCCCTGGCAGGTTCTGTTTGCGGCGGAAAAGTCTTACTAGTGCCTAGTTTATAACCGCGCAGTATTCTACCGTCTTGCGTCCTAAATGATATGTCTACGACGCCATCCAATCCTGACAGTCGTTTGCTGTTTGGTCTGCCAGCTACGGTGCTCCACAGCCAAAAATAAATAGGCTCCTTTATTCCACATACACTTTGTTCCAGCTTCATATGTATAGTCGAGTTGGTAGCAATTGCAGTGCTAGTCACAACAAAAAGCGATAGTGAGATCAAATATTTCTTCCAACGCATACTACAAGTATATGTCTAGGGAAAAGATAAGCGGACGGTGAGAATCAAGGATTGGAATCCCGGACCCGGCCATGAGCCGACCTATACCAACCACTAATAAACCCCGCCAGGTCTCTCGGGCGGGGTGGTGGGGTGGCAGGTCAGATTGGAATGTCTTTAAACCATTCCCGGATATTGGAATGAAACAAACTGGCGCCATTCTTCATCCGTCATATTTCCATCTGCCCATTCGACCAGCATTTCTACGTAATCACCATCCAGCGTTTTATATTCCATTAATGCATTGGCGACAAATTCTACAGCCCGAATATTCTTAGGCTCACTCATAAATTCCGCTGACCGATTAAGCCATTCATCTAGAGTACCGGGCAGGTCCCACATTTCCAGTAAGTCAGAAGCGTTCTCGAAATCATCACCAGCGCCTAAACAGGGCACCTCCGCGCTATAACCTAATGCCATGAGTGCAGCATATCCAGCGCAATAAGAATACACCTGCTTTGCTGCATCCTTGGCATTCCGTACATGATTTTTACCTTCAGCGATCGAGCCCCCCAGTAATCCTTCACCGGTATCGATGGTTATTTGATCTTTAAGAACGTCAATTCGCACATTTGCAGTGTCCTTTCGGCAAGCCTGCATGACGCCGGAGAGCGACACGACTATCCTCACCGTATTGTTTCGAATCGGGAGGATAACGGATGGATGGGGGAGTATCTCAAACCGCTGCAACAACGCTGGAGGAAGTCCAACAGCAGTTTGCTGTATGGCGGAGTAGTGGAGATAAGGGTCATCGGATACCCGAAGCGCTATGGAGCTCAGCGACCGAGCTGGCCCGCGAGATTGGCGTCAATCCAGTAGTTCGCGCCCTGCACCTGGACTACAGCCGTCTCAAACGACGGGTGACGGGGAAAAATGGGTCCAAGACGCAGGCATCACCGATGCCAACCAGACAGACCTTTGTCGAACTGGCCGTAGACGCGGTCGCTCCCTGCCCGGAATGGGTGGTTGAGTTCGAGGGACGAAACGGGAAGGTGACGATGCGACTGATGGGACGAGATTCGGTGTCCATAGCCGCCCTGGCCCAAGCCCTCTCAAGCACCGAGCCATGATTCAGATCACCCCTCAGATGCGGATCCTGGTGGCGGTAGAGCCGGCCGACTTTCGCAAAGGCATCGATGGTCTGGCGCGCCTGTGCCGCCAGGCGTTGCAAAGTGATCCCTTTTCCGGTGCCCTGTTCGTCTTCCGCAACCGCCGTGGCAAAGCGATAAAAATTTTAGCGTATGACGGCCAGGGATTCTGGCTTTGTCAGAAACGGCTTTCGCAGGGTCGGTTTGGCTTTTGGCCGGCCGGCACGGCGGCGAAAGGCCTTCAGGCTCACGAACTGCAGGTACTGCTGAGCGCCGGTAACCCGGCGGGAACACAGGCGCCACCGCCATGGCGGCGCATTGTTCCGGAAGGGTGACGGTGTCGTAAACCATCGTCTGGCGGGCCTTGCGTTCCAAAGGCGCGGCGCGTATCCTATTGCCCCATGGATGCGTTGTTAAACTATCGAGGTCGGGCGATCAGCACGCAAGATATTGCCTTTATCCAGGCACTCATTGATGCGCATCCTGCAGCGAGCCGCCGGGCGCTTTCTTCGCTGCTGTGCCAGGCCTGGGACTGGCGGCAACCCAACGGGCAGCTGCGCGATATGGTCTGTCGCGGCATGATGCTGGAACTGCACCGTGGCGGCCACATCGAGCTGCCGCCGGTGCGCTTCAGGCCACCGAACAACGTGATTGAACGGCGTAAGCCGCCGGCTGTGGCGGTGGATGCCAGCCCGTTGCGCTGCAGGCTACCGGAACTGAAGCCGCTGGTGATCCAGCAGATCCGCCAAAGTGCAGAGGAACCGCTGTTTCACGCCTTGGTCGAGGCGCATCATTACCTGGGCTATACACCACCGGTGGGCGAACACCTGAAATACCTGGTCTGGTCCCAGGACCGCCCCATTGCCTGCCTGGCCTGGTCTTCGGCACCGCGCCACCTGGGTCCACGCGACCGTTTTATCGGCTGGTCGTGCGAGGCACGTCGGCGCAACATTCACTTTCTTGCCTACAACACCCGGTTTCTCATCCTGCCCTGGGTCGAGGTGCCCAACCTGGCCTCTTATCTGTTGGGCCAGATGGCCAGGCGCCTTGCCCGGGACTGGGAGCAGGTTTATGGTCACCCGGTGCACTATCTGGAAACCTTTGTCGACCCGGGCCGGTTTCGAGGCACCTGCTATCGGGCGGCGAACTGGGTTTGCCTGGGGCTGACGACGGGACGGGGTAAGGACGCCTGGAGCAAAAAGCCGAACCGTCCGCGCAAGCAGATTCTGGGCTATCCGCTGA
>JABDRC010000224.1 GCA_013041945.1 Halobacteria archaeon | reverse complement strand
CCGCTACACTGGCTCCCGTTCCCGTACCGGCAGCCGTCTGGCTATTCGGTTCAGGTCTGCTCGGCCTGGTCGGTGTGGCGCGTCGTCGCAAGAATAGCTGATGCACTACCGCACCGTCATGCAACGTGACGGTGCCGGCAATGCGGGCCCGGGTTTCATACACCGGGTTTCGTAAGCCACAGAAATAATGCAGTAAGGATTTGTTCCGGGCGTTGGCGCTCACAGAGGTTCAAGCCAGCGCCCGGACACCTTTCCTACAGACAGGCGTATTTCCTGTCAGTAATCCCGCGGTTTACATTCAACCGGACATAAAAGAATGAACGCACTACCTACTGGGCACCTGGGATTGACTGCGACAATGGTCTTGACCGGGTTGGTTTTAACCGGTAAAAGTGCATCCGGCGCAACACCCTTCCACAATGATTTCAGTATCTCATGGCCCGGTTACGCTCTTAAAGGGTGTCAGAGCGCAGTCAATTCTAATATTAAAAGAAAATGTGCTCTGACTCCCTTTAAACCATGATCCTTGTTTCTTTCCTGTTTTTTACCGGCCTGGTCGCCGTTCTGACCTGGTGGCTGACGCGCAGGGACGACCACGCGACCAGCAAGGGCTACTTCCTGGGTGGGCGAAGCCTGACCTGGCCGCTGATCGCCGGGTCTTTGCTGTTGACCAATCTCTCCACCGAACAGATGGTCGGACTCAATGGTGCCGCCTTTACGCATGGTTTTGCCGTCATGGTATGGGAGGTCGTCGCCGTTATTGCCCTGGTCTGTATGGCGCTGTTCTTTCTGCCACGCTTTCTGCGCAGCGGCGTGTCGACCGTTCCGGAATACCTTGAAATACGTTTTGATCACCAGACCCAGGTCATTACCAACCTGATATTTCTTGTTGCCTATGCCGTGATCCTCCTGCCGATCATTTTATACACGGGCGCCACCGGGCTCATCGGCATCCTCGACGTACAGGGTATCCTCGGTCTGGAATCACACACGCAGACCCTGTGGATCATTGTCTGGGCGGTCGGCATTATCGGTTCTGTCTATGCGCTGTTTGGTGGCCTGCGCACCGTGGCCGTCTCCGATACCATCAACGGCATTGGCCTGTTGACCGGCGGTCTGATGATTGCCTGGTTCGGTCTCAACGCGCTCGGCGAGGGTGATTTCTTTGCGGGCATCGACGCGCTGGCTGCCGGCAATCCCGACCGCTTCAATTCCATTGGTGGTCCCGACAGCGGGGTGCCGATTGGCACGGTCTTCTCCGGCATCCTGCTGCTGCACATGTTTTACTGGACGACCAACCAGCAGATCATCCAGCGAACCTTCGGCGCGAAATCGCTGGCCGAGGGTCAGAAGGGTGTGCTGGCGACCGGGCTGCTGAAGCTGATCGGGCCGCTCTACCTCGTCATCCCCGGTATGATTGCCTATGCACTGTTTGCCGGACAGGACATCAAGGCGGACCATGCCTACGGCCTGCTGGTCAACCAGGTATTGCCGACACCCTTTGCCGGTTTTTTTGCGGCGGTGATGATGGGCGCCATCCTGTCCAGCTATAACTCGGCACTGAACAGTACCTGCACCCTGTTCAGCCTGGGCCTGTACAGGCGCGTCATCAACACGAATGCAACCAACCGGCAAATCGTTCGATCCGGCAAGATCTTCGGCTGGATACTTGCACTCTTCTCCATGAGCCTGGCCCCGCTGCTGCTTGGACAGGAGAGCATCTTTTCCTACCTGCAGAAGATGAATGGCCTGTATTTCATACCAATACTTGCCGTGGTCCTGGTGGGCATGCTGACCCGCCGGGTGCCGCCGGTCGCCGCCAAGGCCGCACTGGTCGCCGGCTTTGTGGTCATTGCCTGTGGATACTTCGTGCCACCGGTGGCAATGATCGTCGATTCCATGCACGATTTTCATTTCCTCGGCGTGGTATTCGCCTACCTGGTCGTCATGATGCTCATCATCGGAGAGATATGGCCCCTGCAGGACGAATGGGTGCAGGCAGACGTCAGGGCCGTGGACATGACGCCGTGGATTCATGCCAGGAAGGCCGGACTGATACTGCTCCTGCTTGTCGTGGCCATCTACATCACCTTTGCCGACCTGTCGGTGCTCGCATGACCCGGCAGACCGGACCATCCTGACCTTACCCGTCAGGCAGGAGGAAAGCATCATGAAGCAATCGCGTTTACCGGGTGTGATTAACGCCTGGCTTGTCGCCATGGCGATTACGACAACGGCTCATGCCGAGCTGC
>JABDRC010000222.1 GCA_013041945.1 Halobacteria archaeon | reverse complement strand
GTCTATATGCAGGGCTCGCTGCATGAAATTCTCCTTTGTGGATTGCTCAGCGCCTTTGTGGATTTTTTTGCGCCTAAACCTCTATTTGTAGCAGCCCTGGGGATGAGTTCAATGCCGATGAACCAATGCGGCACTCCAGGCGCGCGCACCCAAGCCCCATCGCGTCAACAAATCGTCTTTTGACAAAACTGGCAACAGCCGGTTTTCCCGGCCGGCGGCGACGGCGCGCCCGTGTGCCGGTCCGTGTTGACTGGCAAAACGACAGTACCCGAGCTTTCGCAGCGAAATACCGAAACCGCGGGGTCCCGGACGCCTCCCTCGGACAACCGGTGCGATCAGCCCACTTAACCCCGGGGGCCCAAAACGTGTAGTCTATTCAGCCGAGCAACCAGATTCTGACCGCTCATCCGGGACTGGCTACCCGCCACCATCGCTCTCGAAGTATCGATGAAGACTGACAACAACGGAAAATATCTCCTCCTGATAAGTATCCATGGGCTCATCCGTGGCCATGAGCTGGAACTCGGCCGTGATGCGGACACCGGTGGACAGACCAAGTACGTGGTGGACCTCGCAAAAGCACTGGCTGCGCATGACGATGTGAGCCAGGTCGATCTGGTGACCCGCAGAATCGTGGATTCGTCCGTGAGCGCTGACTATTCGACTGCCGTCGAACCGCTGTCGGACAAGGCCCGAATCATCCGTATCGATGCCGGCCCCGCAGAATACCTCCCCAAAGAGCAGCTGTGGGATCATCTCGACAGCTTTGTCGACAATCTGATCAACTGGCTGAACGAGCAATCCCACAGACCAAACCTGGTGCACAGCCACTACGCCGATGCCGGCTATGTGGGCGTGCGGCTGGCCAACCTGCTGGGAATACCGCTCATCCACACGGGCCACTCCCTCGGTCGCGACAAACGCAAACGCCTGCTGGCGCGCGGGCTCTCCAGGACGGACATCGAGCAGACCTACAATATCGCACGCCGCATCGATGCCGAGGAAGAAACCCTGGCCAATGCGGACCTGGTCATCACCAGCACCCATAACGAGATCGAGGAGCAGTACGGGCTCTACAATTACTACGATGCCGGCCGCATGGCTGTCATACCCCCGGGTACAGACCTGACGCAGTTCCATCCGCCGTCCGAGGGAGAGAAGATCCCTTTCGCAGCACAGGTGGACCGCTTCCTCAGCAATCCGCAAAAACCACTGATACTGGCCCTCTCACGGCCGGATGAACGCAAGAACATCCTCACCCTGATCGAGGCCTATGGAGAATCCAGCGCGCTGAAACAGGCGGCAAATCTTTTGGTCATTGCCGGCAACCGTGAAGACATACGCGACCTGGAGCACGGCGCCCAGTCCGTCCTGACCAACATCCTGCTGCTGATTGACACCTACGATCTGTACGGCCGGGTGGCGTTCCCCAAAAGTCATCGCGCCAATGAGGTCTCACAGATTTATCGCCTTGCCTCTTCGAATGGCGGCGTGTTCATCAATCCAGCGCTCACCGAGCCCTTTGGTCTAACGCTCCTGGAGGCCGCGGCCAGTGGCCTGCCCCTGGTAGCGACCGAAAATGGCGGGCCCGTGGACATCATCGCCAATTGTAAGAATGGCGTGCTGGTGGACCCCTTGGACAAGGGTGCGATCACGGAAGGGCTGCTCAAGCTGCTGCGTGACCGTGACGCCTGGGAGTTGGCCTCCCGCAATGGTATCGAGGGCGTAAGCCGTCACTACTCCTGGCAGGCACACGCCGACGCCTATCTGAACAAGACCCGTGAGCTGCCTGGCAAGGTGCTGCCGATTCCCAGCGAAAAAGCGGCACTACGGGCCTCACACTACCGCGACCGGGCGATCTTTACCGACCTGGACCAGAATTTGATCGGCAACCCCGCCGGCATGGAACGTTTCGCCGCGGCGCTGCGCGAAAACCGCAAATGCGTGAGCTTCGGCATCGTCACCGGGCGGCGCATCGACAGTGCGCTCGCATTGATCAAAAAACACGGCATACCGAGACCCGACGTGTTGATCACCAGCCTGGGAACCCGTATCCATTACAGGCAGGACCTGACAGAGGACGACTTCTGGGCCAACCACATTGACCACAACTGGAATGCACAGCAGGTACGCCGCGCCCTTAACCCCCTGCCGGGCCTCAAACCACAGCCGAAGAACGAGCAGACACCCTTCAAGCTGTCCTATTTTATCGACCCCCGCAAGGCACCGTCGGTGGATGAGATCATTGCCCTGATCCGGCAACGTGAACTGACGGCGAACGTCGTGTCGTCCTTCGGCCAGTTCCTCGATATCGTGCCGGCGCGCGCCTCTAAGGGACAGGCCCTGCGCTATGTCTCGCAAAGACTGGATATCCCGCTCGAGCATATTCTGGCAGTAGGTGGGTCCGGTGCCGATGAAGACATGATGCGGGGAAATACGCTGGCGGCAGTCGTGGCCAACCGGCACCACGAGGAACTGTCACAGCTGGTCGATCAGGAGCGGATCTATTTTGCCGGCCAACCACATGCCCTGGGCATCCTGGAGGCAATCGAGCATTACGATTTCTTCAATGCCTGTCAGGTGCCTTAGGACTGATGTCTGGACCGCTACTTATCTGCACCGATCTCGACCGGACCCTGATACCCAATGGGCCGCAGTCTGAATCCCCTGCGGCACGGGAACGTTTTTCAGAACTGGCCGCGCGCCCCGAGGTCACTCTGGCCTATGTCAGCGGAAGACACCGCGCGCTGATCGAGCGTGCCATTGTGAACTACCGGCTACCACTGCCTGACTTTGTGATTGGAGACGTCGGAACCACCATCTACCGGGTGGGTCCGCAGCAGCTGT